>JBARPZ010000681.1:0-21746 GCA_049643445.1 Sedimentisphaerales bacterium | reverse complement strand
TTGCTGCGGAGTTCTAAGACGTTCCGCTGGTCCAGTTTGCGCAGTTCAAGACCAGAGTCGGCAAGCTGCCAGGATTTTCGGACTGCTTCATTTGCTTTTTCAACCGTTAGACTGTGATTTGCATCGTCGGCGACTAATAGGACGTTAGCCTGTTCGGTGCGGTCGAGTTTTTCCTGGAGCCACTTAATGGGGACATAACCATTCAAAGAGGGTATTTGATTGGCCTGCAGACTGAAACGTCCAAACTCAGGCTCACCTGCCACAGCTTTTACGACAAGGCGAAAAGCTGTGGACAAATCCGAATCCGGTGTAATGGGGATATCTCGAGACATAAGAGCCGGTTGTTCAATTCGCAGTACAACTTCATCGCCGACTGTAACGCCAAGCTTTGCGGCCAGTGTGTCGTTAAGAACAATCCCTTCGCTGAAATCGTCGCCAAAGGGATTTTTACCCGGGCCAAGACTAAAAAAGCGGTCGTCCAGGCCGAGTACTTCAATTTTGTTTGCGCGTTTTGTGCCGTCGCTGTTTGCAACAATACCTCGCAAATACAGCACAGGGGCGACGTTTGTGTTAAGCTTTTGGGCGAGTTCATCTGCCAATACGGCTGTAAAGAAGCGGTTGTTTGCAACAAGAGCGAGATTCGTTTTGCCCAGCCGGGCTGTCATCATCATTCTGAGACTGTGACGGACCGAGTCCCCGACGAGAAGGGCGCCTGTCAGAATGGCTGTGCTGGTCATGACAGCCAGCAGGACACCGAGATTCGTCCTCCAATAAAAGACAAGACTTTTCTTAACCAGACCTAATAAGCTCATTTCGAGGTTGCCCCATCTATCAACGTGCCGTTACTCAATTCCAAAACCTGACCCATGTGCTCTGCGAGTTTGATAGAATGTGTGGCGAGAATCAAGGTAACCTGTTCACTTTGGTTTAACTCAACGAGCAGCTCGGCTATGTTTTGTGCAGCGTGCTCATCGAGTGAGCCGGTCGGTTCGTCGGCGAGCAGAAGCTTTGGTTGATTAATCAAGGCCCTGACAACCGCTACCCGCTGGCGCTGACCTCCGGAGATCTGGCCCGGACGATGGAGCATCCAGTCTTTAAGGCCGACACGCTCCAGCAGACTTACAGCCCTTTCCTCGACCTCTTTCCGCAAGGAGCGGTTTTTGTCCGCAAGGGTTGGCACTATTACATTTTCGAGGACCGTACACTGTGGCAATAGATGATGCAGCTGAAAAACGAAACCTATTTCGCTGTTGCGGATTCCGGCAAGTTCAATATCGCCGGCTTTAGCGAGGTCGTTACCGTCAAACAAAACCCGGCCTGCAGTGGGGCGGTCGAGGGCACCAATGATGTTAAGCAGCGTACTCTTACCGCAGCCGGAAGGGCCAACTATCGCGACGGACCGGCCTTTCTCGATTTTTAGTGTTATATCCTTCAAGACAGAAACGCTGCCGGTGTCTGCCGGTGATTGATAATCTTTTGACACGTTAATAAGTTCAAGCATCGTTATCCTTTATGGAAACTGCTGCGCAGTTACCTGATATATACGCATCAAGTCTTTAGCTGTTTGCTCTACATTGAATTTTTGAAAAACCTGTTTTTTGCCCTGTTTTCCCAGTTTTCGTGCGTAGTCAGGGTCAAGCAGTAAAGGCTGCATTGCATCGGCAAGGGCCGCAGCACTATTTGGCTCAAACAATACGCCGCCGCCTGTAACGTCTAATAATTCAGGAAATGCACCACTTTTCGGCTCAACTACCGGCACACCTGCCGCAAGAGCTTCAATCGCATATAAGCCGTAAGCGATTGGTCGCTTTTCGGGTACCGACAACAAAGAAAGTGATTGGAAAAACGCGAGCTTGGTATCGCGATCGAAAGCCGGCAGAAACTGGACATCATCAATAAAACCACAAGAGGTGAGCTTTTTCCGAATACGATTTAAAAATGTTTCATCATTGCCGGCTTTACCACCTGCTATCCGCAGTCTGGCTTTCTTCATATTTTCATTGTTCTTAAGTATAGCAAAAGCGTCAACTAACGTATCCAAACCTCTTTCAGGACACATCCGTGAAAGATAACCAATCGTTGGTATCTTCGGTTCAGCTTGCCGTGGTTCGTAACCATCCAATGAAATACCCGAATACACGACATGCACTCGATCGGCACTCAGTCCCAGCCTTTGCTGCATAACAGAGGCAAAATATTTACTCACAGCGATAAATGCATCTACATCCCTCGAACGCTCTGCAATCATTTGCCATGCCTGCTTCTTATATGGCGGTTTCAATCCATCCAGAAAGTCATCTTCATCCTGCAGCAGGCATACAATCGGGACGCCGAGCTTTGCCTTGATACTTCCGGCCAGGCCTATTAGTAGAATATTGGACAGGCACACGATGTCGGGCTTGTTATCCTGTGAGTCCAGCCATTCGATGAGACGATTTAATTCCTTTACCTGTCGGCCGTCTTCTCCACGCAGCATCGATATTGTGGTTTCCGCTAAATCGCTTGCACTTGTCATCTTTGATTTTCGAGCCAGCCAGCCAAGGAGTTTCGGTGAGTCAAAGATACGGTCGAGCCAGCGAGGTGTCTTTCGAAAAAACGCCGATTTCTGCTGAAGGTATACATTGATGCCGCCGAAAAAAATCGGTGCGTTGCCGACCGGCTCATTTTTGTCACCCTGCATCGGTAAATACATAGGAATGATTAAGACATCGTGGCCCAGACTGCGCATTGCTGTAACCAGGGCGGCATCGCGTACGCAATTTTCACAATAGAAGCTATCTCCCGTGCCTGGTGTAATATGAACAACTCTCATAAGTATGCACTCCGGTTTTATCGCTTGGCAGCAAAAGCATACAAGTAACCATCATCACTGCCGACAATAACCATTCCGTTAGCAATAGCCGGTGAAGAAGTAACAGGCTGGCCAATCTCATACGACCAAACTTTGCTGCCATTGGATAGCCTTATCATATAAAGTCGACCATCTTCTGAGCCGACAATGACTTTGCCTCCACAGATAACAGGAGAACTGTCAACTTCACCGAGTGTCTGAAATGTCCAGAGTGGTTTTCCGTCATCGCGACCAATGCAATGCACACGCTTATCCCTGCATCCGAGCACAATGACGTTTGGGCCAACTGCGGGCGAGGAAAAAAACGGGGAATCTGCGTCGGTATATTTCCACAGGATTTTACCGGAAGCAATATCAGCGCAGATCAATACATTATCGTAATTGCCTACATAGACCTGACCTTCGAAGATTGCAGCAGAAGCTGCGATGAATGAACCGGTGTCAATTTGCTTAACTTCGCTGCCGTCAGCCAGGGACACAATATGAATCTTTGCATCACAGCCGCCAAAGGCAACAATTCCGCCGCCAACCGCAGGTGAGCCATTTATGTAGTTATCTGTTTCGTATTTCCACATGAGTTGGCCATTGGCTGAATCCAGGCAATAAAGGATATTATCGTAGCTGCCGACAAGTATCCAGATGCTTTGGCCGTCTGGTGAGCGGGTCCAGTTAGCTGCGCCAGGTATCTCTCCATCCGTTTCATATTTGAACTTAAGCTTGCCGCTATTTGCGTCAAGGGCGTACAGGAAGTTGTCGGATGACCCGACGAATACGGAACCATTGGCAAAACAAGGCGTTGCTTCGACGGAGCCGCCGGTTTGGTATGCCCAGACCTTATGTCCATTTTCTAAATCAATTGCATAAACATTTGCATCCGCTGAGCCGATGAAAACAAGACCGTCATTTATTACGGGCGAAGATTTGATTTCGGCGCCTGTTTTGAATTTCCAGAGAAGCTGCAGTGAGTCCGGTAATGTCCCGGTTGCTGTGCCGAGTAGGCTTTGTCCGCCGCGAAACATAGGCCAATTATTTTGGTCTGTGATGGCGACTTGTTGTTGTGTAAACTCTCTTAAAGTTTTCTTGTCAGCAGAATCAGGCTGATTGACTATTATCGCCACGAGGATTAAACAAAGTCCAACGATGACGACGACTAAAGTGGTTTTAATCATAATCTTCATAGGTAGTTCCCACAGTTGGCGGCTACAATATCGTATATAAAAACCAGCTTCTAATGATAACGGATTAGCTTGTTATAAGCAACAGAGAGCTTTTTAAACGGAAACGAAAATCGCTTTGTACGTGAGTTAGTACTTATGTTGACGTGACGATTTCTTCGATGGCCCGCGCAGTGATGTAGTCGGGCAGCTTGCTCAGAGCCGGTTCGGCCTCGTAAGCGGAGATAATGCTTTTATCCGGGAAGGCGCCAACGTCATTAATGAGTTCATCGGTTAGTTCCCGCAATTCCTGCTCGCCCATATCTGGTTGTGTTTTGCTTTTGGCAGCTTCTACTAAGGCCTCGAATTCAGCTCGGCTGTCGTAGAAATTAAGCTGTAACTCCAATTCAAAGGCCTGTCGTCTTCTGCCGCTGTCAAAGGTGTATTGAATGCCGATTGGATTGTACATTTCTATCCGTTCATCGATAAATGCCAGGCAGGCGTCCCTGTACGCTTTGTATTTTTCCTGGTCGATATTGCCGAAGTTGCTGTTTGCAAACTCGTCTTTAAGCAGCTTTTCTATTCTTTCTGTCAAAAGCTGTATGTCAGCTTCCAGGCGGTCATGCAGGGCTTCATAGTATGCGTTCAGGAGTAATTTTGTTTCACTCATCTTTTATCCAAATTCTGGTACATGCATTCAATTGAATCATTTAATTGTATCATGGATAACTCTTTGATAATACAGTCGCAGCAGTTGGGAGTGGCAGAAGTGTACGATGTTAAAACAATGTCGAAAAAAAACGTGTTTTTTATATAAAATTTTGTGAATATTTCCCAATTTTTCTGAAATTTTAGCCGTTATTTTGGCTGTCAAGTTTGCCGATCAGTCCATTTTCATCATTTCGGATCAATTTCACCCTTATAAGCTGATTATTTTCCAGTTTTTTTGCCTCTTTTTCGAGGTAGACCTTAAAATATCTTTCGCTACGACCGAAGGGTTGCTGATTGCTGTTTTCAGTTAATATAGTGGCTGTTTCACCAAGAAATTGTTCTCGAAATTTAGATGCCAACTGGTTGTTCAAATCGCACAATACTTGTACTCTCTGTTTTATAACTCTATTATCTACGGTATCTTGCATAGTTGCGGCTGGTGTTCCTTTGCGTGGTGAGAAGCTGAAAATATGCATTTTTGCAAATCCTACGTCATTGGCCAAATCTACAGTCTGCTCAAAATCAGCATCGGTCTCGCCGGGGAAACCGACGATTATATCAGTAGTTATGGCGGGCCTGTCGAGCCGGGTTTTAATTGACTTGACCTTATCTCTAAATTCATCGGCTCCGTATTGTCGGCCCATTCTTTTCAGGATGGCATTTGAACCTGATTGGAGCGATAAGTGGAGATGTAGCATGATGTTACGGTTTTTGGATAAGATATCGAGTAATCGTGGTGTTACGTCAGACGGCTCCAGCGAACTCAGCCTTATCCTTGCAAGATTGGGTATTTTGGCCATTTTATCGAGCAGTTCGGGTAATTTGTCGTTTTGCTGGCTATGCCAGTTTTTTCTTCTGACGCTTTTTTGGCCGTAAGCACCGAGAAATATTCCAGTTACGACGATTTCCTTATGTCCTGCCTTGACAAGTGCTTGCGCCTCTTTGAGAACGATTTCAGGTAGTTTACTGTGGACAAAAGGGCGAGTTTTAGGTACAATACAATAGCTGCAATATCCGTCGCAGCCGTCTTGAATCTTCAGGAAGGCCCTTGTATGGCCTTTAAAAGCGGTTAGTTGCGGCATTTTTAGATGATCTGACGATTTATTTGTGCACAATGTAAGGCATTTAGAACCGGAAAAGGAGGAGGTTTTGGCATCTACTATTTGAGCTAAAGTGGCAGGCAGGCTATCTCGATTATTGATAAGATAGACATTTTCGACAAGATTGCTTAGTTCGCCGATTTGTACAGTTGGCAGGCAGCCAGAAACAACTATAACGGCATCAGGATTTAGTTTTTGGACCTTTCGGATGTTTTGTCGGCTCTTCGCTGATGCAGTATGAGTTACACAGCAGGTGTTGATAACAACCAGGTCGGTTTTTCCGGCTGTTTCGGCCTTACTGAGTCCGAACTGTTCGAGGAGCTGGCGAATCTGCTGGCTTTCGTACTGATTGACTTTGCAGCCAAGAGTATTTATGGAAAAAGTCTTCATAATAAGATATAATATATATGAAATAATAGATTTACAAGCTGAATGGTTTCATAGTTTATAGTTGATACTTCGTAGATGGCAGACTCAAAGGTATGAGCTAAAAACTCAGCGGGAGGTTTGTTATGGCGGTAAAGTCCAGTGCGGTTTGGGCAATAGATATAGGCAGTAATTCGCTGAAGGCTCTGCACCTCAGCGCTGAGGGTGACGTTGTCGAGGTGGTCGGCTTCGACCATATTCAACATGGTAAAGTTGTTACAGGGGCTGGAGTAACGGCTGCAGAAAGAGATGAGCTGGTTGCATTAAGTTTTCGTCAGTTTGTAGAGCAAAACAATATAGGCAAAGATGAAGTAATTATTTCTGTGCCGAGCCAGAACAGTTTTGCCCGTTTTGTGAACCTTCCGCCTGTTGAGGAGAAGCGGATTCCTGAGATAGTTAAGTTCGAAGCAGTCCAACAGATACCTTTTGATATCAATGATGTGCAGTGGGACTGGCAGTTGATGTCGGAGACAGACAGCGATGAAAAGAGAGTGGGTATCTTTGCTATAAAGAATGAAGTGGTTAATTCTGCGCTGGAACATTTTAGCCGAGAAAATATACAGGTTGGCTACGTTCAGATGGCACCGATGGCTCTTTATAACTACGTGTTGTACGACCGTGCTGATTTGCTCCGTTCCGACGATGAAGCTACCGTTGTTCTCAACATAGGTGCTGAAAATACAGATTTGGTTGTCTGCACAGGCTCGACGGTTTGGCAAAGATGTATTCTTATAGGAGGTAATGCCTTTACAAGGGCGATAGCGGATACATTTAAACTTAATTTTGAAAAAGCTGAGAAACTAAAACGTACGGCTCCGATGAGCAAATATGCTCGGCAGATATTCCAGGCGATGCGGCCGGTTTTTACAGATTTGGCCACTGAAATCCAGCGGTCACTGGGCTTTTACAGGACCTCCAATCCGAAGACTAAATTGTCGAAGATTATTGCTCTCGGAGGTGGGACAAAGATGCGTGGGCTGCTCAAGTACCTGCAGCAGACAGTGGAAATACCTGTTGAGAGGCCGGATTCATTTAAGAAGCTTGTGATAAGCTCAGGTGTGTCGACAGCAAAATTTCACGAGAGTGTCTGCGATTTTGGTATTGTTTATGGGCTTGGTTTGCAGGGCTTAGACCTGGGCAGGATAGAAAGCAACCTGCTGCCGCGGGGCATTGCGCGGTCAATGGCATGGGCAAGTAAAGCCAGGTACTTTACTGCTGCGGCGGGTTTGATCCTGTTGATTTCAGTTCTGACTTTTGCGCGAACGCTTTTCGACAAGGCAACTTATAGTGAGAAAGCAGACATAAGGCGAGAAACCAGCAACACTATTGAGGAAGCCGGGCAGGCCATAAACAAGACCGAAGCTGAAATAAGAGCAGGTTCGGGTTATGAAGCGATGATACAAAAGGAGTTTGAAGTTTTTGATTATCGGGGTATTGTACCGCTCTTGACAGAAATCATAATCTCATCCTTGCCTGACGAAAAAAACAATCCGGAACAGAGTGAGCTTTATGCGGCCTTTGACGCAGGTGATATAGAAACGGTTTTGAAAACCCCCCGCAAGGAGCGAAAGCAGCTATTCATAACGGATATGCGGACTTATTTTGTAGAAGACGTTAACACTACGACGTTTGAGAGTAGAACCCAGGAGTATGGTGTGCATTCTGGAAGAAGCCGGGATCGTTCACAGTACACTGGTGCGAGAGGCCGGCAAGGTGAACCGGGATTTTTAGTTACAATAGTGGGGTACAGTCCCTACAAGGACATAGATGAATTGATGGACCCGGCGGGAGTAGAAGACAATCCGGATGAGTGGGGATTTATTACTCGATTGACGCATCTCGACGATATGGTTGACGGGAACAGCCCGTTTAAGCTGTACAAGAAAACCGAGGTCAAGCACTTCCAGCTGAAGAGCGATCCCGTCGAAGCCCGTGAAGAGCTAAGTGTAAGTGATACTACGAATGTTTTTAGGGGTATAGGTGTTGAGGATATCCGATTTGAAAAAGCACAAGTGACAAGGGGGAGAATGATAAGAGATTCAGGATATGAGAATGTTGGTATACGTGTTTTGATAGATCCTATGACAAAGGAAATTATCAGTAAAGTTGCTGAACTGGACGAGGAGGGGAAAGCGAAACTCGACAGCAGTGGCAAACCTATTTATACAGTCAATGACCATTGGTTCATACTGAATGTTAAATTTGCTTGGAAAGATGCACCGGCGCCGCCTGTCGTGGCAGGTCCGGCTACTCCTGTTGATTATGATCGTCGGACTCGTGCGCCTATGGTGCCAGCCGGCGGGACCGTGGAGCGGGATGATGTTGGGAGAACTAAGGGAGAGAGAATCAGCGTTGATGACTTTTAGGATGGCGCAGTTGCGGCGAGCGTGGCTGGGCAATTGTTCCAGAGGATGAGGCCGAGCAGTGATAAGAAATGAAAAGAGCGAAATAGATAAGTGAGCTAAAATGGATATTCCCGGATTTAAGGATGTTATACAAAAGCTGAGTGTTTTTAAGAGACATTCGTCACTGTTTGTACCGGTTGTTGTAGGTCTGGTTGGTGTCCTTCTTTTTGTGCCTGCCCAATTAATGAGCAGTAGGCTAAAGGCGCAGATTTCCAAAGAAAGTATTATGGACAGGAGTAGACAAGTTGCGTCCTTACGGCAAAAAGCTGTTCCTCGTACTCAATGGAGTGTGGAGCAGAAGCGCCAGAAGGCATATCAAAGCGATGCCAATCAAATATCACTTTTAGCCAAAGAACTCACTCAACGACAGTTATTAAGCGATAAGATATTTCCTGAGCCCAAAGATACTTCCATATTGCTTTTCAAGGAATTCGGTCAGCAGTTTCGCAGTGGAGTGGATGAGCATCTTAAGGGTGTAAATGCCGGTGAATGTCCCACAAAGGCAGAGTTGGAGAGAAGCCTTGGGGGCTTAACCGGTAGTGGACGTCGCAGCGGTAGCCGCTTAAGCCGGAGCGATTGGAGCGGAGTTGGTATTGAAATAGAAGATGCTCTTTGCCGATCTAAGGCTGAGTCTGTTTATGTCTATTGCAATCCTGCTGATTTTAGCGGATACGAATTCTGGGGCGAATTTCAGTATGCCGGGACACCGGAGGCAATTAAGGCTTGCTGGTATTACCAGTTGGCTTACTGGATCGTCGAAGATATTATCGATACGATAGATGCTATGAATTCGGGCTCGAACAGCGTTTTCGAATCGTCGGTGAAACGGTTTCTGGGCGTAAGCTTCGATACGGGCGTGGGGATGATCTATAAGTCCAGAGAAAAGACGGCAGTTGGTCAACCCGGTTACGTTCTTACAATTGATGATGGACTTACCGTGCCATGGACCAGTCGGGTATGCAATAATGATATTGATGTTGTGCATTTTAATGTTCGTGTTGTAGTGAGTACGAAAGCGGTTTTGCAATTTATGCAGCAACTATGCAGCGCCAAGCGGCATACAATTCGTGAATCGGGCGGGCAGATACAGGGTCCAAGATACGCAAAGCATAATCAGATAACGATTTTGGAGAGTGAGATTACGTCGATTGACCGACGAGATGAAATACACAATCTCTACCGTTATGGCGAGGATGCCGTAGTAGAATTAGATTTAATTTGTGAATATGTCTTTAGCAAGAAGGGCTACGATGATATTAAGCCGGAATCGGTTAAGCAGTCGCAGATACTTCCAACCGTTCCAGGGGGCTGGGATTCGAGGCGCGGCCGTTAGACAATCTGCAACGAGGTAACGAATTAAAAGAGAAAACAAGCGAAGGTGTAGAAATGCGAAAAAAAGGCGGTAACTTTTTCGAAGAACATATTGAAAAGATAATGTTGGTTATTGTTGGGCTTGTATGTATGTGGCTTTTGATTACGCGTGTTGTTATCAGCCCGAACAAGGTTCTGTACGCAGGTGAGAAGCTCAGCCCTGGTAAGATTGATATTCGCATAAGCGATGAAGCCGATTTTTTGAAGTTGAAGCTGGACAGTAAGCCTGAGCCGCTTCCACCATATATACAGCGAGTTGATGCTTTTGTTGACACGATCAACCTGCCGATAGGTGATATTGATGTTAATCTGTATTGGCCGCTTCCTATTCATAGTTCAACGGACGTTAGCGATAAACGAAAATATAGTATTCCGTGGATTGGTGAGGTCGAAGATGCGGCAGTCTCGTATATCAGGGCAGTGGCTTATGTGCCTACCGTAGAAATTGACGAGGAGAATCATTATGATATGACATTAAGTATGCCAAATGATATTGATTTTGTGACGGTGGAGGCGAAGTTTGATGTCGCGGGACTGCATGGTAGATTTTATGACAGCTTTGCCGGCGATGGTGTTGAGCAGGAAGAGTGGCGTGACCCGTGCCTTGCGGATCCGGTTTTTGCGGCTGTGCAGTTGCAAAGACAAGAATTGGGCGCCGACGGCAGTTGGAGTGAGTGGCAGACCGTGCCTCGAACGAAGATCGACCTTCGCAAAAAGATGTTTGAATCTGTAGAAGAAGTTGGAGAGCTGCCGCCCGGCGGGATAAAAGTGCGTCTGCTTCAGTTTGATGATGCAGAAGTGAGGATGGCTCTGCTGCATCCGGAAGCTTATAAGATTGCATCGGCAAAAGAAGAGTGGTTTCCTCCCTCGCTGCATAAGAAATATGTAGAGCAGCAGGAAGAGATGGAGGCAGAAAAGAAGCGTAGAGACAGAGAGGCAGAAAGGTTAGGGCGTGAGCAGGAGCGTGAGGAAGCACGCGAAGAGCGGCGAGGCAGAACATCTGAAACAGGATCGTCCCAAGGACAGAATAGCGGAAGGCGGGGTGACTCCACGCGTAGGGAAGATCGTTTAGGAACTGGTGGAGTTGGCAGAGAGACGCGGTCAAGAAGAGACCGTGGCGATCGCCGGGGTGAAACGGAGTCTTTGTCAAGGAGAGAAGAGCTTGAGGAGCGAGAGCGAGAGAGAGAGGCACGTCTGGCGGAACTTAGAGCGACTTCAATTACAACAACTTTGGACGATATTTACAAAGAGCTGGACAAGATTCTGATTACGGAGAGAACTAATCTTACGAAGATTCGGGAGCCGTTGTTATTCTGGGCGCACGATGATACTGCAGAGCCGGGTAAGAGCTACCGGTACAGAATTCGCTTAGGCGTTTTTAATCCGATAGCCGGGACGAATAAGTTCAACGAGCAAGATGAAGGCCTTAAGAACCAAATTGTTTTGTGGAGTGAGTTTTCTGAGGTAAAGGAGATTGTCAAGGTTCCGGGGACATTATACTTTTTCCCGCGTGATGTGCAGGATGCGGCGAGGATTGTTACGGTTCATGTCGCCAGGTATAAATTAGGTCACTGGTACATTAAGGACTTTGCTGTCAAGCCGGGAGAGGACATAGGTAAGGTTGCTGAGTTTGAACCGGTGGAGGAGAAAACGAGGCCTCTTATGATGCCTTCAGTGCCCGAGATAATTGATTATACTACCGGGGCGGTTCTGGTGGATGTTGTCCCTGTGAATGATTGGTCGGGCGGAAGGAATATGTATGCCAGGCATTATTATGATATGCTTTACAGTTTGGACGGAGTCGGCATTGAGCACATACCTGTTAGTATGAGGTATTGGGACGAAGAATTACGGATTAAGTTAAATGAGATAACAAAGTCCCAGAAGGAGCCTAAAGAACCTTTGCGGGCATGGGACAGCAAGCTGGCTAGTTGGGAGTTAGCTCCGGAGTTGGAATATCGTTACGATGACAGTTCAGATTCGAGCGCTGATAGGCGCAGGACGACACGCCGATCCAGGTAAATTTATGTAACGTGCCGATGAGTATTAATTCAGTTTCTGTGGTGTGACCAAAAACTGAATGAAGATGGTGGGGGATTTGCTGCTCACGAACGGTTATTATCTGAAACTTATCTGGGTGACATCGCAAGATTTACTGGTCTTTACTATTGTTTGCACCATCCCAAACTCCATTTTGCGTGAAGCCGGACGCATCCGTAAGTGTATTAGTAGAGCCAATGTTCTTCCGTTGCAGGGGATGCTTAGCTGTCGTTGTTTCCTTATTTGTGTGTTAGTTGGCTTTTGAGCAGCGAGAAAGTATGGATGAGTTCGTTATCAATATTGATTATCTGGTAAGTTACCTTTGGATCGGTTGCTGTTGTGTCGAATGCGAGCATTCCAAATGAACATTTCTTATTGTAACCGAATATGGCGTCCTCCATCAGGCGGTGTGTGTGGATGTTTGTCAGCTTTGAACTTTCGAACTCGTAAAGGTCATATCCGTTTGCCCGTTCAATCTTCCAGATATCCGAGCGATGACGGTCGGCTGAAATAAGGATTACTCCGTCAATTTTGTTTTCTTCAAGAAAGGCCAATATTTCCTCGCGTTCTTTCTTGTAGCCTTGCCATGTGTCACGACTTCCGGGTTTGGTTCCAAAGGCCCAGGACACGGGTGAGGCGAGAACTTTGAATGTGGCGGTAGAGGCCTTTACCTTTTTTAATAACCATTCTTTCTGGACTGGACCGAGCATGGATGGATTATCGCCTTTGGGTTTCATACGGTAGTATCGTCCGTCGAGCATAAAGAAGTCGACGTCACCGATGGAGAAATCGAACCAGCAGCCGGGTTGATTTTCCCCTCCGCCGTAATAAGGATTGTTCCAGTTGTTGCGAAATAAGCGCCAGACGGGAATCTTCCACGCCGGCTCGTTGATTTTTGGTCCGCCCCAACCATCATTGGTGGTAAAGTCGTGGTCGTCCCAGATGGCGTAGATGGCCGTGGAGGCGACGAGGTTGCGGAATTCAGGGCGGGACTGTCGTCGATAATAACAATACTGCTGGACGGCTGGTCTTGTCGGATTGTCGATGTAGATGTTGTCGCCGAGAAAAAGAAAAGCCCGCGGATTGTGCGCGGCAATCGTGTTCCACATTCTTTCGTACCAGGGTGTGTATCCTGCACCCCCGCCGAAACCGATTTGAAACTTCGCTTTCGCGTCAGCAGTGGGAAAAGTGCGGAACGACCACCGTTTCGGCTGCTTTCTGCCGTTCACCAGCAGTTCGTAGTGATACTGGGTATCTGGCTTCAGATTCTCTATGTCAACTACGGCTGTGAAGTCTCTGTTTTTGTTTGTTTTCACTACAGTGGACTTTATAGGCGAACTCATATTCTGCGAGGAGCTAACGACAACTTGAACAGGCACTTCGTTTGTAGTGCGCACCCAGAATTTTACGCTGCTGTCAGTGACACAGCCGAGCATTGGGCCGTGTAGAAGCTCAGTTGTGTGTTTTTTCGCCAATAGCTTAAACTGGGCGCTTTCGGTTAGGGGCATTAGCAAATCTCTGGGGCCGGCGAGGAAACGGTCGAAAGGGAGCCCTGCGTCGATGGCCTGCCTGGTATATGAAATGGCCTTGCCAATGTCTTTCTTTTGAGCATAAGCGACCGCCAGGCCGTATATAGACTCTAAATCCTCGGGATGTTTCTTAAAGTAGTTCTCAAAATGTCTTATGGCTTTATCGTGCTTGCCATCCACGATTTGGGAAATTGCTTCTCTGTTCTGCTGCTTGTATTGCTCTGCGGCATAGATTGCAGCGGCAAACAGGAATAATGTCATGCACACAATTGCTAATACACCAAGTATTTTTCTCCAATTCATATTATTAGTATCCTTAATCTGAGACCTTTTTAAACTAAAATTCCTAATATATAATTTACCTCTTTTTTGGATTGATGCTATGATTTTGTGTTATTTATTTTTCCGGGTAGCGGCACTTTTGTTTTAGCAGGTCCAATTTTTCAGCCCATAAAGGTGGGATGTCTGTGTAGCTGCTTTCGAAAACCTCGATTGTATGCAGGACGCCTTGTTTTTCTGTTTGCGGCGTTTTAGCGAAACAATCCATCTCGTAGAATTTTGCCCGCCACCATTTCCAGGTTCGCTGGTATGCTCCATTCGTCTCGTTTTTGTGTATCTTTGCAATTTGTGCCCACAATCGGGCCGCTTCAGCGAATTTGCCCTGGGTGGTGAGCAGTCTTGCCCTGCAGCGAAGTAAACTTATATCGTTGGCATCGCCATGTTTGGCCAAACTATTAACCAGTTCACTTGCTACAGATAAATTCCTCTGCTCTTTTTCCGTTACCAAGGCACTTATTTCAACCAACATAAGAGCGATACACCGACTATCTCCTTCACTGGCATGATCCCGGCAATAAGAGGCAAGTTTATAACAATTCTTTACCATTTTCGGAAAACCATCTGACTTTGCCTGAAAGTAGTCGATTTTATCAATACTTTCCGATAACAGCTCCATTGCCTCAGTGTACTTGTAACTATTGGAGTTGGCAACTTCACACAGAGACTCAGCGGATTTGTCCAATTCGCCCAACTGTCTCAGCGCGTTCGCTTTGAAGAGGTTCAGGTTTGGATCGATGGCGATTTCAACGTCTGTGAGGATATCCAGGACCTTTCGGGCAGAAGCTTTTTCTTTCGATTCCAGAAGCAGCCGGCAATATACGTTTATTACTTCTGTCCGTAGTTTGTTGTCTTCGTTTCGACGGCGACAGTCTGTTATAAGATTGTCTAATTGCTTAAGTAGTTCGCTTCGCTTTTCTCGATTTATAGGTGTGCTTTGCCGTATGACTGTTGTTATGAGGTCCAGCCTTGCTCTGTTACGCCAATGTCCGGTCGGCCGGTTTGCAATGTTCTCCAGCAATGTTTTGCTTTTTTCAACTTGGCCGCAGTTGTTGAGAATGGTGGTATAGAGGTATTCAAGCTGCTCATCGATTTTTTCGGCTGCAATTGTGTGGTAATTTCCAAAAGCTTCGACAGCAAGCCGGCAGTTTGCTTTGTTATGATTATAGAAACCGTATGCAAGCTGTGCAGCTTGTTTGGCGATTTCGTGGGCCTCAGTTATCAGTCTGTCGCTTTTTTGCAGTTGTTGCAGTGTACTTGCCTTGATCAGCAGATTTGCCGCTTCGACTGGTAACGAATCGGCCAGAGCAATTGCGGTGACATATAGTATCAAAGGTGTCTGGAATTTTTCTGTACCTGAGAGGCGGCCTAACAGCGTTTTATGTTCTTTCGTTTTATTTTTCCAGGCGGCCTGGGCGGCCAATTCAGCTTCAAAAACGCTGACTTGCCGCAAGCTTTGCTGCTGCTTAACTCGATGTGATAAATCTGACAAAACAAGCGAGCCAATGAAATCTTCTGTTTGTGGGCGGAACTGCACGGTTTTTTCAAACTCTTGCGGCCGGTTTAACCTTCGTTGCAGAAAGGCTAAAGATAAAACAAGTTCGAAATCGTCAGAACAATCACTTTCGAAAAAGTAATCCGTTAGTTTATTTAACTGATCGGTTTTGATTTGACCGGTGAATATAATCTTTTGTATTTGCCTTCTGATATCAAATTCGCATGGCATATTCGGGTAAATCATATCAGGGGAATAGAGAGCATCTCTTGCTTGAGCCTTATAGTGGGGTTCTGTTTGAGCAAGCAGTATTAAGGTTTTAATCTTTAATAGTTTTACAGTGTTTGATAGTGCGTGTGAAAACATTGTATCTATTTGTGAAAGTATCTTACGTAATATTTCATTTCTTTGCGGTTGTCTGGAGGCAAGCGCGAGATAGAAATCAACTTCGCATTTACAAAAAGTGGTTCCGTACAGGTCACCAGCCGATTTTCTCCACAGACCGGTTGAGCCGTATCTGTCATCCCAGTCATCTCCCTGATAATCTTCGATTTGCTGTTTTATTTTCCTCTGGCTTGCTTCAATTGCCAGCAGTTGGTCACCGGCCCTTGTCGCAAGTGTGTTTAGTTGTTCTTTATCGCGGCGAGTTAGAAATTTGCCGCTGTATTCATATGCCATACGAAGCTGGAAACTTTTTTGTATAAATGTATCGGTGGTTTGGCGTGCTTTTTCAGCCAGACTGTTAATGTCCTCGGCGGTCGGGATTGCATTGGCGGAATGTACAAGCAGGAATGAGAAGAAAAATGCAATATGAAAAACAGTTATAGTTTTAAGGGTGCATCTATTCGAGCTACCCATCAGGGTTACTCCGTCATTCGGAAGGTGATATCGGTAAGTCCGACACCGAAAAACATATTATATATTTTTGCCAGATGGTCCCATTTTACCTCGGGCGCGCAGACAATTTCTATCGGGTCGGTGGCGAATCTTTTTTGTGCAAGCAGGCAATTATTCATTTTTTCCATCAAAACAGCTAAATTTGCCTCTATTGTTTCATTTTCTATCCGGACGGAGTGAAGCCGGCCTACTTGGACATTGCAGCCGGCCTGTGTTGCCGAAATTTGTATTATCAAAGGCTCAGGCTTTCCTATCGTCAGGTTCTGGGCCTGTGCGGTAGATAACTGGAAGGGCAGGAAATCTTCGGTCGGCCTCCACTTTGCTGCCACGAAAAAGAATATCAACAGCAGAAATATAATGTCTATCATGGGTGCCATACGCAGGGCAAACGGATGTCGCCGACTAATGTTTAGCCGGCCCAAAATACCGCTTTCCATGCCTTGGTTTTTCATGGCGTTTAGTTTTCTTCTTTTCCGGAGCGGAACCTTCGGTTTCTATCTGCTATTCATTTTCTTTGGTGAATTCAGCACCACGGTGAATGGCTTCGGTGTTGACCGGCAATGTTTTGTGATGTCGTTTGGCAATGGTGTCGGGTAAACAAGCGGCGGCTGTGTCAGGGCTCAGAATACCTCGCTTTTGAAAATATGCACCGAGGGCCACCATATTGGCGGCTTTCTTATTGCCTAATTCGATCGCTATTTCATCTGCCGGGACTGCTATAATCTCGATTGAATCGTCTAATTGCGGCTTAGTTTCAATCAAAGAGCTGTTCATAACCAGCAGCCCGCCGTTTTTGAGGCGAGAGGCGAATTTGTTGAGCGAGGCCTTGTTCATTACAATCAGCGAGTCAGGCCTGTCGACGAGTGGTGAGGCGATAGGTTCATCTGCGATGATGACCATACAATTTGAGGTGCCGCCGCGAACTTCTGCGCCGTATGAGGGCATACAGGTAACTTCTTTTCCGGCCTTCATCGCCGTTTGTGCCAGTAGTCTTCCTGCCAGCATGATTCCCTGGCCTCCGAAGCCGGCTATGATAATCTCTTCATAAGAATCTTGTTTCGTATTTTGCATCTCGTACCTCACAGGCACGTTTATACAGACATGCTGTGCTGTTGTGATTCATCCTTTAATCTTCCGAGGGGAAAGACTTTTGTCATTTCGTTCTCGATCCATTCCATTGCCTTGACCGGGGTCATTCGCCAATAAACCGGGCAGGGTGAGAGAAGCTCAACAAGCGAAAGCCCTTTAGCACCATCAACCTGCAATTCAAATGCATGTTTTATGGCCTTTTTTGCCTTTTGGATTTGAGATGGCCCGCTGAGCGCGCATCTCTCAACATAGATTGCGCCCGGCAGCAGTGCCAACAATTCTGAAACTTGCAGCGGGTGGCCCTCGTTGACAGCATCTCGTCCCTGTTGTGTCGTGGCTGTCACCTGGCCGAGCATTGTCGTCGGTGCCATCTGGCCGCCTGTCATTCCAAATACAGCGTTGTTGATGAAGATAACCGTGATATGTTCGCCTCTGTGGGCAGCGTGAATGATCTCTCCGGTCCCAATCGCGGCCAGATCCCCATCGCCCTGGTAGGAGAATATGATTTTGTCCGGGTTGGTCCTTTTCATGCCTGTGGCGACCGCCGGTGCTCTGCCGTGTGCTACTTCGACCATATCGACATCGAGATAATTGTATGCCAGGACCGCGCAGCCCACAGGGGCTATTCCGATGGTCCGGTCGTGGATACCCAACTCATCGATTGTCTCGGCTATCAGGCGGTGAGCGATGCTGTGTCCGCAGCCGGGGCAATAATGGGTTGTACAGTCTTTTAGTGTCGGTGTTCGTGCAAATACTGTTTTCACCCCGTTAGACCTCCTTTCAAACGGTTTTTTAAAAATCTTTTTCCCATTCCGGTTTTTAGATATTTTTCCCGTCGATAGGCATCATGCTTATTTAAACAAGCTTCGAAATAAACTAATTTTACTGGAAGCCTATACTTCGTTGAGAAAACAAATCCATCATTGTGTTGTTCAAATCTCTTTTTTAGATTGTTTGTGACACCAGTATAAAATTTTCTGTCTTTTTGACTCATAAGCACATAGGTATAAAACCATTTAGGTCTAACGGGGTTCATTGTTTTTTCGCCGGTATTGTGAGTTGTTTGATTTTTTCCAGGACCTGGTCGACGGTCGGCACTCCGCCGCCGGCCCGGCCGTAAAAAACTACCGGTACTTTTCCGGCTATTGCCAGTTTTACGTCTTCTACCATCTGGCCCATACTCATTTCCACCACGAGAAAGATGCTTAGCTCATCTGCGGCCTTTGCGATTTGCTCGCTTGGAAACGGCCACAGGGTGACAGGACGTATCAAGCCGGCTTTAATTCCTTCTTTTCTTGCCCTGTTCACTGCAGAACGTACGATTCTGGCTGCGACACCATAGGCAATAACTACGATTTCGGCATCATCGACATGGTATTGTTCGCAGATGACTTCGTTCTTTTGCACCTCCTCATATTTGGCTTGGAGCTTATAGTTGTGTTTTTCCAGTGATCCTTCCGGGAGCCATAGTGAGCGAACAATGTTTTGTTCTCTGTCTTTGGCTCCGGTCAGGGCCCAGTCTTTAGGCGGCAGGCTTCGTTGTGGTTTTTTGTTGAAGACTATCGGCTCCATCATCTGGCCGAGAATGCCATCGGCCAGAATGATGACCGGTATTCGATACTGGTCGGCCAGGTCAAAAGCCAAGGGTATGCAATCGACCAGCTCCTGCACGGTCGATGGCCCCAGGGCGATGGTTCGATAATCGCCGTGTCCACCGCCGCGTGTTGCCTGGAAGTAATCCCCCTGTGAGGGTGCAATGTTGCCGAGGCCGGGTCCTCCCCGCATTACGTTTACTATCACTGAAGGCAGTTCGGCGCCTGCCAGATAGCTTATTCCCTCCTGCATAAGGCTGATGCCGGGACTGGATGAAGTAGTCATAGTCCTTTTGCCGGTTGCCGAAGCGCCGAAGACCATATTGATTGCGGCTAATTCACTTTCGCTCTGGACAAAGACTCGGCCTTCCTCGGGCATACGTTTGGACATATAGGCGGGGATTTCGTTTTGCGGCGTAATGGGATAGCCGAAATAAGCGTCGCATCCGGCAATGATGGCCGCTTCAGCGAGGGCCTCATTACCACACATTAGAATCCTTTCGCTCACGCTTTTTCCTTGATTAGACCTGACTTGCTTTTCTTGTCCGGTTTGTCAGCCGCGACATCCTCCTCGCGAAAGACTTCAATAACGACATCGGGACAGATAATGGCACACAAGGCACAGCCTGTGCAGTTGGTGTTGGACGCCTGGGCAGGGAAATAGCCGCTTTTGTTTGATTTTTTAGAAATAATGATGCTGCTCTTCGGGCATACGGCTATACACAGGCCACAGCCTTTGCATCGTTCAGTATTAATAATAATTTTGCCAGCCATAGTCGTATTTGAACTCTGTTGAGCCATTTCCTAACTTAGCTGACAAATTTTACCAGAGTGGAGCTTTTTTGTAAAGTCAAAAGGCAATTATTTCGTATTTCATGCATCATATCTCGTATAGCGGACGGGCTGGGAAGCGTAATAGACATCTTCGGACTTGGCTTCTTCCCATAGTTAAGGTATGATTTTATCGATATGAAAACAGTTCAGCTAAAAGGCGGTTTTGTGGTAACAAGCCAGGGCGTCGAGCGCACCGATATTATCCTTCGCGATGGGAGGATTGTACTGGTCGGCGAGAAAGAACACTGTGATGATGTTGTGGATATAACCGGCAAATATGTCGTGCCGGGCTTTGTTGACATACATTTTCACGGCTATAACCTCTTTGAGTTTACCGCGGGGCTTTATGATGTAGAAACCGAAACCTTTGATAATAGTCCTTCTGCTTACGACCACGGATTTGAGATGTTAAGCAAAACGCTCATTAAATTCGGTGTTACCGGCTTTTATGTTGGGACTTGGGCCAGCCCAATTGCGAACCTCAGGAATTGTTATGCTCAGCTATATCGTTATCTAAGTAAGACAAAGGAGCAGGGGCGCGCTGAGCTTTTGGGAGGTCTTTTAGAAGGCAGCTTTCTTAATCCTCAGATGGCCGGTGCTCAAAATCCGGATTATGTGCTTCAATTTGTCACCGATTCTTTCGATAGAATCGAAGACAATGGCACTATAAAGCTGGCAAATGTGGTACCTGATTTTGGTCGGCCAAGTTATGAATTGACTGAATATCTGACAGGCAAAGGTATTGTAGTCGGAGCAGGCCACAGTAATGCAACGTGTGACCAGATTTTGGAAGCAGCCAGAGCGGGGCTTAAATATTTCATTCATCTTACAAACGGGCCGACGGGCGGTTCCTACAAGCCATTCCATGGCGGTGGCGCGATAGAAGCGGTGCTGAAATCCGATGAACTTTATGCCGAGCAAATCCTTGACGGCTACCATGTCAATCCCGCCTATGTAAGAGACATTTTGAAACGCAAAGGTGCAGACAGGATTATTGGGATAACAGACTGCTTGTTTGCTGCAGGTTCGCAGGTCAAACAGTTTACAAGCGGTGGTATACGCGGTGCGCTCAGCGAGGACGGCAAGTACTTTCAGGTTGTTGACAAGGCCAATACGCTCTTTAGCAGCAATCTGACAATGGACCGTGGATTTGGCAACCTGCTCAATTGGCTTACTATCAATATGGAGGGTATCTGGAATCGGCAGCATAATGCATTGGAATTCGAGCAAGCCCTCGTAACGGTTGCAAAGATATTGTCAACAAATCCATGTGTGCTTACAGGGCTGGATAATAAGGGTTATGGCTCAATCGCCGATGGGGCAAAAGCTGACTTGTGTGTGCTCGAGGTCATTGGCTCACCGGGTAATTTCAAGGTGGCGGTTGAGTCGACTATCGTCAATGGCAATATAGTCTACTCCACAAAGTAGAACCTGTTATTTGTGCGCTTGTTTAACAACGTAGAGACGTCTTAATAAGGAAGAGTTATGACAGTTGAATATCCCGGTCTGCGGCCGGTTAGTAGTTGGATTGAGCTAATTAAAGACACAAACAGCGCATTTCACAAAAAGTTGGGCCAAATCTACGGTGACAATGGGGGTATGAAGAGCCAGGCGGCCGAAATGTGTTTGCGGACGCTTGAGGCATTCGGCAGGGCTTATGGGACGGATAGCAGCGTCTTGATAGTTCGTTCAACCGGTCGAGTTAACCTTGTAGGCACTCACATCGACCACCGTGGGGGCTCTGTCAATCCGATTTGTATCAAGGATATGTGGTTGGTGGCCGAACCGAGTGATGATGATATCGTGCTGGCTAAAGATGTCGAATCAGGTGAGTTTGCTGATGAGCAATTTTGCATTAAGGAATATCTGCCAGCGGGGGAAAAGATCCAGGACTGGGACTCGTGGTGTTACAATGA
>JBARPZ010000680.1:0-10722 GCA_049643445.1 Sedimentisphaerales bacterium | reverse complement strand
CCGGAGACGGGTACGCTCGTCCGAACTCGGCTGGCCAGCGTAATCAACGAGCTGGACTCGCAGGCACTTGCTTTTGCAAACGAGATGAGGCGAACCAGCGGCGGCAAGGACGGCAAAATCATTGCCTTAACAATGGGCCCGCCGATGGCTGAAGAAGTTCTACGATATTCCCTGTGCAGGTGTGCTGATATGGTGGTGCTTCTGACCGACAGGGCTCTGGGTGGAGCAGATACCGTGGCCACTGCAAATCCCTTAGCGTTTGCTATCAGGAAGATAGTCAAAGAGATACTCAAAGGAAGCGACGATTATTATGTGGTTAGCGGGATGCAATCGGTGGATGGTGACACTGCTCAGGTGCCGCCGCAAATTGCTGAGGAGCTGGGCCTGCCTTGTATCGCTTATGTCACCAAGGCCGAATTCAAAGACAAGCGTTTTGAATTCACGCGGATTATCAGCGGGGGCAGCCAGGTAGTTGCTGCCAAGAAAAAGCCGGTCGTAATAACGGTTGCCAAGTATGAGTATCCTCTGTTTGCAACATTCGCGAGGACGCGACAGGCAAACGGGATGGAGATTATTCGCTGGGCCGGCGATGATATCAAAGCAAGCCACATTGGTGTTTCAGGCTCGAAGACGAGTGTAATACGGGTTTTTCCGCCTGGCAAAAGCACGAGAAAGTGTGAGCAGGTCAGCGATGCAAAATCATTAGCCAAACTGATTGTCGACAGCTTTAAGAGCGGTGACGGTGAAGCTGCACAGGGCGGCCAGGGTCAAACAAGCGGTTACATCCTGCCTGGCAAGCGAGCGGCCAAATTCGAAAGGGGCTTCGAGGGCACGAAAAAAGAAAACGAGAATTATACATTCTTAGCCGACAAGCTCAGGGAGCTTGGCATTACGGATACAAATCAGATTGACGAGACTTGCAGGGAAAAGATTCTTGCTGTTTCGGAGGGCTATTTCCGCAAGAAGGCGTTGGATGACATGATAAAAGGTTTTGAATTGACTAAGGCGAGCTATACCGGTGAAATCTGGGTCGTGGCTGAACACAGCGAAGGCCAGATACACCCGGCTACATTCGAGCTTATCGGAAAGGCTCGCGAGCTTGCGGACTCTCTGGAGACTAAAGTAGGCGTTGCTGTAGCCGGCTATGAAATTGAGCCAATGGCAAAGGGATTGATAACCGCCGGTGCGGACAACATTTACATCATCGAAGATAAAGTGCTAAGCGTATTCGACCCGACTGCATATCGCAAGGCTATCGCCGATGCAATCAGTAAGTACTGGCCGCAAATCGTTCTTTATGCGGCAACTCCACAGGGCAGAATGCTGGCACCGATGGTTTCATACAGGGTTGAGTGTGGATTGACCGCGGACTGTACCGGCCTGGATATCCGCGACAGCTCACGAAAAGGCCAGATAGGGATTCTGCTTCAGACCCGGCCGGCTCTCGGCGGTAATGTTATGGCCACTATCTGCACGAAAAATTCAAAGTCTCAAATGGCCACGGCAAGGCCGGGCGTTATGAAGAGACTGCCCGTCGATGAGTCGAGAAAAGGCAAAATTATAAAACACAAAGTAGAACTCACAAAAGATGATGTTAGTCTGGGAATTCTGAAAACAGAGCTGGGCACCGGCGAGGTGAACTTTGAGGCTGACGTGATTGTCAGCGGCGGCAAGGGGATGCAAAGCAGGGACAACTACGAACGGCTTGTAAGCCTGCTTTGTGATGGCTTGAGCAAAGGATTGGATACGCAGGTTGAAAGAGGCGCTTCGCGCGCGGCGGTGGAGCAGGGCTTTGTTGAACGTGTACACCAGGTCGGACAAACGGGCACTTCAATCGGGCCTAAACTTTACGTTGCCCTGGGAATATCCGGTGCCATTCAGCACATGATAGGTGTAGCAAATACAGATACTATTATCGCTATTAACAGCGACCCGAATGCGCCGATTTTTAAGCAGTGCGATTACTATATTGTCGGAAGTATCGAAGATACGATTCCGAAGTTGGTACAGGCATTAGAGGTGGAATAGGAAGTGGCAAAGAATAACGATTACAACAAGGTGTCAGTATTGGTAGTTGGAGCGGGGCCGGCGGGCCTGGCCTGCGCGATACAGCTCAAAACACAAAAGCCTGAGATTGACGTCTGCGTTATAGATAAATCCGCTGAGCCGGGTAATCATAATCTCTCCGGCGCGGTTTTGGAAAAGGATGCGCTGCATAGATTGCTTGATTCGGCTGTCGAAGGCTGGCGGGACAGCGACGCCGCCAAAGATGTATTAGGCAAAAAGGTCAAAAAAGACAACGTGATGTTCTTTTTGGGCGGGAAACTGTCCTTTAACATTTTCTTTATAATTAAACTGGCAAAGAGACTTGGCCTGAATTTCGGCCAAATGATACACGAAGGCGATTATATCGTGTCTATAAGCAGGCTGACAAAGTGGCTTGTGCAGATTGCAAAAGACGTTGGCGTAGAGGTTCTGCCGGGCTTTGCGGCGGCGGATATCATTCTTGAGGATTCGGCTGAAAGGTCAGCGGGTGTCAGGCTCGTTGACCAGGGGCTGGATAGAGAGGGTGGAAAGCGGCCGAACTTCGTCGAAGGCGGAGTTATAAATTCCAGGTTCGTTGTACTGGCTGAAGGATGCGACGGGCTTTTGACGGAAAAATTTATAGAAAAGGTGGGGCTGCGGAGACAGTCGCCTCAGCTTTACTCCGTGGGTGTCAAAGAGATTATAAAGGTAAGCGGCCAGCAGTACGAAAAATTCGGCGACGACCGTGTGGTCCACGCGATGGGCTACCCTATCTGGACGCCTTTTTTCGGGCCTGGTATGTTCGGCGGTGGAATTTGCTATCCGGTTGAGGACGAACATATTGCTGTGGGGATGATTGTCGGGGCGGACTGGAAATACTGCGACTTTAATCCGCAGGATGCGCTTACGAATTTCAAGAATCACCGGTTTATAAGGCAGTTCATCGAAGGCGGTGCGGTCGTAGAGGCCGGGGCGAAGATGATTCCAGAAGGCGGATACCATGCTGTTCCAAGAGACCCGGAGACCGGCTCAATCGGCAAAGCAAATGTGCTGATACTTGGTGACAGTGCCGGCTTTGTAAATATGCTCAAAATCAAGGGTCTTCACAACGCTATCGATTCAGGGATGAAGGCCGGAGAAGCGATATTTGAAAATTTGGAAAATCCCGAATCAGCAGCAGTCAGATATACTGAGCTGATTGACAAATCTACTGTGGGCAAAGAGATGGAGTCGGCGAAGAACTTCCGACAGACTGTAGCCAAGTTCGGGCCTTTGCAGGGGATGCCGCTTTCTGTTTTTGGGGGACTGCTGCCGGAATTCGATACAGAGAAAGACTTCGAGGCGATGACAATTGCCGGATACCGGCTCAAGCCGAACCAGGACTTTGACAAAGATACATTTACGGCGGTGGCTGCGACGGAGCATCGTGAAGAGCAGCCATCACATCTGACGATTATTGATTCTGAGGTTTGCAGGACCAGATGCACACCTATCTTCGACAGTCCGTGTATTACGTTTTGTCCGGCGGGGGTATACGAGACCATTCACGATGAAGTTGAGCCGGCCAACCCATCGAACTGTCTGCACTGCAAGACCTGCCAGAGGAAGTGTCCGTTTGACAATATCAGATGGACGGTCCCCGAAGGCGGCGGCGGGCCACGCTATAAGAGGATGTAAAAACGCATACAAGCGTGATATTCACTATTTGATGTTCAGTATTCACCACGAATTACCGCCCTGTTTATATAGGACCTTCAAACCCGGCTACTCCTATAAAAACGCCATAACGGGGAAAGTATTTTAACTATTGTGTGTGAGGAAAGAAGCTGCGTAAAGCGGCTTTTCAATATCACCGATAGGGGTAATATGAAACCTGACCGTGGAGGCTGCATCCGCCACAAACGGACGCCTCTTGTCAGAGGTATCCAGGTGAAGGAACAAACAAAGAGGGTGAACTGTGATAGTTGAGTCAAGAGAGGCAAAAGTTTTTGTCGCATTGGCGATCTCAATGACAGTGGGAGTAATAATCTTACAGGCTCTTGGTAATAATCCTCCTTCTGCCGGCGCGTTTTGTCTTTCCCGCTATACCAGAGCCGTTCCAGTCGAAGAAGCTGTTATGTCTCGAGCTGCCCAACCGGCTGGTCGCTGGGACAGTATAGAGATTTACTATAGCGGCACGATGTCGGGCAATATTCAGCAGTTAGCCTTTTTGGGCGGTTTGGGTAATCCCGAAGATATCAACTGCCATTATGTTATCTGTAACGGGATCGGAGGCAGTGACGGCCAAATACAACCAACTGAGATATGGCAGCGACAACGGCCGGTGAATCATGACTGGCTGAGCCACCAGCCACAAGCCCCAAGTAGGGGACAGACTATCTTTATCTGTGTAATAGCCGACGGCGAAACTACTCGACCAACCCAAATGCAGATAGAAATAACAGAGGCGCTGGTGGAAGGACTGTGCAGGAAATTTGACATTCAGTCCGAATCAATCCACTACCCCGGCGACTGGCAATAACAAGCAGGCGCCGGACACGCGGACAAGCACAAATCATGAAATACTCCTGATTGTTAATTGACCGGTGGCGAACCGATTAATCCTTTAAGCAATATGGGACTTTGATGCGTGGTTGGTCCTATAAAAATATCGAAACGCTGGGTGGGCTACAGGTGTGTATGGGGAGGCCAAGTCTGCATAAAGTGCAAATTTGATAAAACCGATATGAGACAACGGATGGTTGGCGGTGAAGGTGCATAGGATAAGCGCTGAAATAGATTTTGGCGCAGTCAGGTGAATATTTAAGAAAAGGAGTTGAAAATGCTGCTGGACACCATCTCAGGTTGGTTTGGTATGGATATGGGTATCGACCTTGGTACGTGCAATACCCTGGTTTGTGTACGCGATGAAGGTATTGTCCTCAATGAACCTTCCGTAGTTGCCGTACGCAAAGGAACCACCACAGTTCTGAACAACGGAGAAGCAGTCGGGCTGGTCGCACGCGACATGTTAGGCAAAACGCCCGGCTCGATAACCGCAGTAAGACCACTCAAAGACGGCGTGATCAGTGACTTTGAGATCACCGAGCAGATGCTGGGCGGCTTCATCCGAAAAGTGCACAACAAAGGCAGACTGGTCAGGCCTCGCGTGGTAATCGCTGTGCCAAGCGGGATAACCGCCGTTGAGCGCCGTGCGGTCATAGATAGCGCCGAACGAGCAGGCGCCCGCAAGGTTTACCTGGTTGATGAACCGATGGCGGCAGGCATCGGGGCCGGCCTGCCAATCACAGAACCGACGGCTTCGATGATTGTCGATATCGGTGGTGGAACCACGGAAGTGGCCATAATGAGTCTGGGTGACATAGCAAGCTGTGAATCGATTCGTGTCGGCGGCAACGATATGGATGAGGCCGTAATCAACCATCTTAAAAGGGCGTACAACCTGCTTATCGGCGTGACAAGCGCAGAAAGAGTCAAGATAGAAATCGGCTCTGCTGCTTCATTGAAAGAGGAAATGACGATGGAGATAGCCGGAAGAGACACGATTTCCGGTCTGCCGAGAAAGATCCTTGTGACAAGTGAGGAAATCCGTGCTGCGCTGCATGAGCCCGTCGGCGCAATCGTTGATGCGGTTACGGCAACGCTTGAAAAGGCCAAACCGGAACTTTCTGCCGATTTGATTGACAACGGCATACATATTTGTGGTGGCGGCTCACTGTTGCGGGGAATGGATACGGTGCTGGCAAATGCGACCGGCCTGGATGTCTATAGAGTCGAGGACCCGATGAGCTGTGTAGCTCGAGGCACCAGCGTCTACCTGGAAAATCTGGAGCTGTGGAAGGACACGATGGACCACGGCGAGAATGGATGAGCGTGAAAGGAAAGTGGATTAACAACTGAACATCGTTGTATCTTATCAGGGACGGGAGATGAAAAATGATGAGGATGCGGAACAGAGACAGGGTTCGGACCCCACTAAACACGAAGTCGCAAAGTGGATCCCCTTCCAAACGCGAGGAGGTGCGTTTCGGGTCCTTCTCCGGCCGAATGCTCTTTACCTGGCTTATGTTAGCCGGATTTATCTTATTTTTTATTCCGCTGAACCTGACAAATAAGCTCCAGTTTGCCTTTGTTCGTCTCTTTCATTTGCCTTTAAGCCTTGGCAGAAATGTTTCGCTTTCCGCCCGCGGCGAGCCTTTAGTTGCCGAGGTTGTCAGCCGTGGAATATACGACAGACTTCAAAACCACCTTGCAAATGTGACTGAACAGCTCTATCAGGAGCATCAGGTTGTGGAAGTGCTGTCAGGTTTGCGCAACAGGTTTGCATTGGAAGGTGCTAACCTGGTCTGTGCTGATGTTATTAAAACCTCTCTCGGGGCCGAACACAGCGAGCTTATTATTAACCGCGGCGAGAACGACGGCTTGGCTAAAGGCCAGTTTGTTCTGAGTGACAATAGTATCGTCGGCTCTATATCCGATATCTCGCCGCGGACAGCTCAGGTTAAGCTGTTTACAGACCCGGGCTCCAAAATAGCCGTAAAGATAGGAGGAGCAAATGCGGAGAGGCTAATACATGGCAGCGGCAACGATTCGGCGAAAGTGAAGCTGCTGTCGACAAAGTACAAAGTCAGGGTTGGTGACAAAGTCATGGCTCGCAAAAAACCGGGATTTCTGGATGCCCCGATTATTATAGGTGTCGTGGCAAAATGCGGGCCCGACGATGTAAATCCGTCACTGTGGGATATAACGGTCAAACCTGTCTGTGACATAGAACAACTAAAAACTGTAAGTGTGATTATAATGAATCCGTCCGGCACCTGATTGAATACAGGCTTGTGCCTGGATTCGACAGGTGCGGGACAGTGACAAAGAAGGAGGAAAATATGGCTCGTTATCTTCAAAGTATGTATAGCAGGCGAAAAGTCCGAACCAGAATGCGGATTGGTGCGGTTTCGGTGCTAATCATTATTACTGTGTTTATTGCTGTTAGATATGGTAGTCGTCTTTTCGGCGGAAACGAAGAGCAGCCCACTGCAGCTTCAGCGAACATCAAGGTAGAGGATCAAACGAAACCTGCGGTGGTCGTGGTACCGAAGACAATACCAAAACGCACTATAGAACCGAAGTTGTCAAAAATCATACCTGAGTCCACGTCCATGCCCAATCCTAAAGTGGCTCAGCTTATTGACGAAGCTTCCTCGCTGGTTAATGTAAAACCGGCTAAAGTAATAGAAGCGCGTGACGGACTTAATGAGGCGTTGTCTATGCCTATGAATAATGCGCAGCGAACCGTAATAAAGGAGAAGCTTTCTGAACTTGCCGGGGAATGGCTGTTCAGCAGGAGCATTTTTCCGCAGGACAGGCTTTGCAGCCGATATAAAGTTGAGCCGGGTAATTTGCTTTCGTCAATTGCCAAAGAGTATAAAGTGCCCTGGGAAGCTCTCATGGAGGTCAATCGGATTAGCCGTCCCGAGCTGCTCAAGGCCGGAGAAATGATAAAAGTTATCCACGGCCCGTTCCACATCAGGGTATATCGTTCGACTTTTACGATGGATTTGTATCTTAAGGAAACCTTCGTTCGCAGTTTTCGTGTGGGTATTGGCAGGGCGGGCAGAGAGACGCCGACAGGTCTATGGCGTGTTAAGCCGGGCGGCAAAATGATATCGCCCAAGTGGACGGACCCGGACACCCACAAAACTTATACGGCTAAAGACCCGGATTATCCTTTGGGTTCGAGATGGATAGCACTGGAAGGTATCAGCGGAGAGGCCGAGGGCAGAACAGGCTTTGCTATTCACGGCACGAAGAAGCCGGAAGAAATCGGCACCGCTGGTTCACGCGGATGTATTCGTCTCTACAACGGTGATGCGATACTGGTATATAAATTGTTGACGCCGGGCCTGTCACGAGTGGAAGTAGTGGACTAAGAAATAATATTGACGAACTAAAAGCTGGCTTCGGGGTGGAACTGCTGAAAAGTGGCCGCAGGGCATAAACTTCAATTCATTTTGCAAAACAAAAGGGCTGAGAGCATAACGCTTTCGGCCTTTTTTGTTGGTTTCAGCCGGTATTTGCCGATTCAGCAGCTTTTTTGCACAAATAACAGTTGGTCTGATTTCCTTGAAAAATCTTGACAATAGTTCCGATAATTAGTACAATTGTGACTGTCGAGATCGAAAATGACTTGGTTGCTTCTTTTTGAAGGAGAGCGAAAATGCGCAATTTAAGCAAAACTTTCGGCAAACTAACAATACCCTTACTTCTATTGCTTGCCATTAGCTTTTCCGCACAATCCGCTCAAGCCAAATACGGCGGCGGTACGGGAGAGCCCAATGATCCGTATCTAATTTACGATGCGAAGCAGATGAATGCAATTGGGGCTGATTCCAATGACTGGGACAAACACTTCAAGCTGATGTCGGATGTTGATTTGAGTCGCTATGCGGGAACAGAATTTAACATCATTGGAACTGGCTACCTTGAAGTTCCTATTATTGGTTTACCTTATCTTGTTAGTATCCCTTTTACTGGTACTTTTGACGGTAATGGTTTTGAGATTTCGAACTTCAACTATAGCTGCACAGATACAGGTTTCATATATTGCATAGGACTTTTTGGAGTTGTTGATGGAGAAAATGCACAGATCAAAAAACTCGTTCTAAAAGATGTCGATATATATGTGGATCCCGGTGACCGGATTGGTTCCCTCATTGGAATATTAGTAAATGGAACGGTTATTGATTGCTATACGCAGGGTGGCAGTGTTTCAGGAGACTATCGTGTCGGAGGCTTAGTTGGTCAAAGCGCCGATAACGTTTCTATCTGCAACTGCTATACTAACGTCAACGTTTCGGGCCATGCTGACATCGGCGGGCTGGTGGGAGATACATATTATGGTATTATATCCTCGTGCTATTCTGCTGGGAACATTACAGGAACCGGTTATTTTGTCGGTGGGTTGGTGGGAGGAAATTATTACGGTAGTATAACCAATAGTTATTCGACTGGAGACGTTTACGGTATTAGCTGGCGCGGGGGGTTGGTAGGAGAGAATAGAGGTCCCGTCTCCAACTGCTACGCAACGGGGAGTGTTCCAGGAATCGGTGGCGATGGGTTGATCGGACACGGTTCTGGTACCGTCAGCAATTCTTTCTGGGATGTCAACACCAGCGGCTTGGACTATAGCGATGGTGGAGTAGGAAAAACAACTGCCGAAATGCAAACGATGAGCACATTTACCGATGCCGGGTGGGATTTTGTCGGCGAGACAATCAACGGGCCGAATGATATATGGGATATTTGCGAGGGGACGAATTATCCGAAATTTGTATGGCAGATACCTATAGGCGATTTTGTATGTCCCGATGGAGTCAATTTCTTCGATTATTCGTTTTTCGCATCGCAGTGGGACGAGGATAACTGCGGTGCATCGAATGATTGCGACGGCAGAGACTTTGACCTGCTCGGCTCTGTAGATATCAAGGACCTTAGAATCTTTGCTGATAACTGGCTGGCAGGCTTTTGACAATTGATTTTTTTCTATTGACTATTTTGAGTTACTTCGACTTCGCCTCAGGATGACACATTTAGCAGGGCTGTGAGTGTTATGCTTTCGGCCTTTTTTTCTTGCGAATGTCAGGGCTGGACGCCGAAAAAACCTTCAAGAATAGCCCTATAAAACATTTCGTCTTTTCGTCAAACACCCATAATTTGGCTTATTGAGGGCGGTTTTGCGGTTATTTTGTTGGATTCGGACGGCGTTTTCGGTATAATACTTTCAACACTCCACGGAAGGGGGTAGTTAACCACAGGATGGGGGTTAAGCAGGAATAACTGCGAATCCAACAAAATTGACTTTGAAGAGGGTGTTCATTGATGAAGGGAAGAAAAACAGGTTATTGGGGTGTTTTTTCAGGCCGGAAAGTTATTGTCGCTGCAGTTTTGCTTGCGATAATCGTCCCTGTTGTTGGCCGGGTTTTCGGTGCGGTTTTGGCACAGACGGGCGGCCGGCTAACATTACTCAACGCTACCACTACAGCGGCGGACACTGTCAGCCCATCTGCTGTAAATGAGTCTGTAATGAACACTGCACCCCAACAAACCAACCAATGGCAAACCGTCCGGATGCGCGTAACTGCGTATTGTGCGTGTAGAAGATGCTGCGGCAAATTCGCGGATGGTATAACGGCCTGCGGTCACAAAATCCGGCGGGGCGATACCTTTGCGGCCGCTGACAAAAGATACTCCTTCGGCACTGAAATGGTCGTGGCCGGCTACAATAAAGGCAAGCCAATCAAAGTTCTCGACCGCGGCGGTGCCATCCGGGGAAATAAACTCGACGTTTTCTTCCAGTCTCACAAAGAGGCACAGAAATGGGGCGTTAAATACATCGACGTCAAGGTCCGCCGGAGTCTCTAAACGCAATAAAGAGCGTTCTGGTGTGCCTGAGAATATCAAAAGAAGGCCGGCGCTAATTCAAACAGAAACGGCGGCACTTCATAGTTTCACTTACCAAGCTGGATATATTCAAGGCTTTCCTTATACAACTCTTGCCGTGATGACCAGCGTCAGGCCGACTATGAAAAATATAAACATCAAGGCGAGCAGTTTATTTGTGTCTGCCGGTGCCGTTTTAAATTCCTTCCAGATGAATACGCCCCATAAGGCAGCTATCATCGTTGCTCCCTGACCGAGGCC
>JBARPZ010000679.1:0-4682 GCA_049643445.1 Sedimentisphaerales bacterium | reverse complement strand
TGCCGCCTCCGGTCGGCAGACCAACCTCGACCTTATGCACCTTGCCAACCCGCCCGTTGCGGACCAGCTCACAGGCCTTGTGGAAGTTTCCCTCCGACCGCTGCTGGCTGCCGGTCTGCCACACCCTGCCGTAGCGCTTCACCGCGTCGCACATGGCCCGGCCTTCACGAATCGTACGAGCAAACGGCTTTTGGGCGTGAATGTCCTTACCGGACCGCGCACCCATAATTGCAGGTATCGAATGCCACTGGTCCGGCAGCGCCAGGGACAGGGAATCTATATCTTTACGTTCAATAACATCGCGGAAATCAACATACGACTTGCAGTCATTGTTCTTATATTTCTCATCCACTATCTTTTTTGCCTGGTCGAGATTCTTCTTATCAACATCACAGACGGCTACAACCTGAATTTCCTTTTTGCCTAAGAAGCCCCTCATGTCACCGGTACCCTGGCCGCCCATCCCAATGCAACCCATTGTAATGCGGTCGCTGGGTGCCGGCCGGCCGGCCTGGCCCAATGCCGAAGAGGGAACAAAATACGGAAATGCTATTGCGCCTGCCGTAATCCCGGATGCTCTCTTGAGGAATTGACGCCGACTAATCTCTCTTTTCTTCATAATAAAAACTCCCTAAAATAGACAACTGCTCATTTAACTGTCAATCTCATAAGTGCCATGGGCTGCGCATCGGACGCGACAGTAAACGGTTGGCCTCTTCATCTCCCACAAACACCTCACGTTTGGGATCCCATTTCAACGGCCGCCCAAGCTTGTATGCAATATTTCCTAAATGACAGACCGATACCGACCGGCAGCCGGTTTCTATATCGCAAATCGGTTTCGTGCGATTTCGAACGGCGTCCAGCCAGTCGGTGTAATGATTCTTACTCTCATATAAATGTTTCTCGTTGGGACCAAGTTGTTGATTCTTAAGCTCATCAGGCCATGTTTTTATATGTCCCCGATTGACCTCGACCTTGCCTTTTGTACCGGTAAACAAAACACCGTTGGCGCTATCGCGGGTCATTGTAACGCCGGTTGCGTACTTATAAGTAAGCACCTTATAATCTTTGCCGTCAGGCGGGATGATTTCAACCGGCCCGCTCTCATCCATACCCATACCCCACTGGGCGATATCGAAATGGTGCGCTCCCCAGTCGGTCATACCGCCGCCCCCAAAGCGGCTGTTATAACGCCAGTGAGGGAAACCGTCCCAGCTAAGATGAGGAGACAATTCAGAATTGTATGGCCTCAATTGAGCCGGCCCTACCCACATCTCCCAATCGAGATAATCCGGCACCGGCTGTGCGGCTAAAGGTTTGTCTTCAGGCGGCCCGCCGACGCCGACCGTTACATGCTGTAATTCTCCGATATAACCGTTGAGAACCAGTTCGCAGCCTAAGCGGAAGTGCCAATCCGAACGCTGCATGCTTCCGGTCTGGAAGACCCGGCCGTAACGCCTGACCGCATTGACCATCGCCCTGGCCTCGGCTATAGTCTGCGAAAGTGGCTTTTCGCAGTAAATGTCCTTGCCCGCCTTGGCCGACTGGATAACCGTAATCGCGTGCCAGTGGTCCGGCGTGGCTATCACCACAGAATCAATATCATCCCTTGCAATCAGCTCACGAAAGTCTCCGTACGTTTTACAGCCTTTGTATGTACCCCCTCCTTTATTCACGTAGTGGTCTTCGACAATTTTCTTTCCGCGTTCCAGTTTTAGTTTGTCAACGTCGCAGGAAGCAAGAACATGGGTACCGGGCGAGTTGAGAAACGACCGCATCAAATGCTGGCTCTGTTTGCCCGTACCTATAAAGCCCATCGTTATCCGATTGCTCGGCGCGACGTTACCCGCTTTGCCCAGGGCCGACGACGCAACAACGTATGGAAAACCTACTGCGGCTGCGGACGCACCCGCCGCCTTTCTCAAAAACCGGCGTCGATTAAATTGTCTTTCTTTCATCACGAAATCCTTGTTTCTAATAATTAAAAGGTCATTGTTAGCTGTCAGTCATCAATAATCATTTCATAAGTGCCACGGGCTCCGCATAGGCCGCGACAGCATCTGATTGGCTTCATCATCACCAATAAATCGTTCCTTTACTGGGTCCCATTTTAACTTCCGCTTCAATCGGCCGGCGATGTCGGTAATCAAACCGAGATAAGAAGCTTTGTGGCCCGCCTCTACCGGAGATACAGGATCGCTTCGCGTTCGTAAACAGTTAAGAAAATCAGCGTGGTGATTAGCTGACTCGTGGAGGTGCACCTCGTTCGGCTTGATTTTCACCTGCAGCAACGACGCCGGCTCGGCCTGGATTCCGCCGCGGTTTACATGTACCCATCCCTTATCACCCTCGAACTGGCAGCCCTGTTTATTTGGATTGCCTGTATCGCTAAAACTCATACGCAGGCCGCTGGCGTAGTTGAACTCAGCCTGCCAATCGTTGATATTATCAGTCAGACCGTCGTCGCGGTAACTTGCCTTGCCCTTGAGCTCAAAAGGTTCACTCGTTAGTGCCGGGCAGCCCCAGTTTGCGATATCCAGATGATGGACACCCCAGTTGACGCTAAAGCCGGCACAGTAATCCCAGATAAGATACCAGTCCGGCCAGGCCAACCGCCCGCCGTTGTAAGGTTTCATCGGGGAAGGCCCTAAGTACATATCGTAATCCAGCCCTGCCGGGATTGGTTCCTCTGTAGTTGGCTTTTTGTATGTCCGCTTATACTCAGGACCCGGTGCGGCAACTTTGACTGTGTGTATCTTGCCAACGTATCCATTAATCGCAAGTTCACAGGCAAACCGAAACTTGCGGTCCGACCGCTGCTGCGTACCGGTCTGGAACACGCGTCCATATCTTCGCATCGCATCTCGAATCGCCTGGCCCTCGACCACCGATACCCCCAACGGCTTTTCGCAATACATATCCTTGCCGGCCTTGGCGGCCGCAACGGCAATCACTGCATGCCAGTGGTCCTGGGTGACAATCACCACCGCGTCGATATCCTTGCGGGCGAGCACATCACGGAAGTCGTTATAGGTTGCACATCCCTTGTCGCCGTAGCGCCGGTCTACAATACCTTTGGCATTTTGACGCCGGCTTTCAATAACATCACAAACGGCAACGACCTGAGCTTCGGATTTACCCAGGAAACCTCGCATGTTTCCCGTACCCTGGCCGCCCACCCCGATACAGCCCATCACAATCCGATTGCTCGCCGCAACAGAGCCGGCTTTACCCAGAGCCGACGAGGCAACAACGTATGGAAACCCCACCGCGGCTATGGATACACCAGCCGCTTTCTTGAGGAACCGACGTCGATTAATAATATTATTCCCGGTCATTTTAAATAACCTTTCAACTACACTATCTACAAATGCCACGGACTCCGCATGGGCCGCGACAACAAGCGGTCTGCTTCGGAGTCGTTGACAAATAGTTCCTTATCAGGATTCCATTTGAGCTTGCGCCCCAATCTTATGGCAATCAGGCCCAGGTGGCCGACAGAGACCGAGCGCTGCGCGATCTTTGCAGGCGAAGCCGCCTCCGACCGCGTGCGAATACAATCAAGGAAGTTTCCTTTGTGGTCGTTACTTTTATACAGATGAATTTCATCGGTTCCAATAACGGATTCCAGAATCGATTTCGGCTGCGCATCCAGTCCCTGGTGATTTACATAAACCCATCCTTCGCTGCCCTCGAATCGAACACCATCCTTGAAAGACCCGGCCACAATCATTGTGATTCCTTCGGCATACCTGCAATCAAAACGGTAATTTTCAACCGTATCGAAAAGACTATCGGTAGGGAAAACACCCTCGCCTTTGATTTCAATAGGCCCGGTCAAATCCGTACCCATGCCCCACTGGGCGACATCGCAATAGTGACCGGCCCAGTCGGTTATCTGTCCGCCGGAGTAGTCACTGATCCAGCGGAAGTTCCAGTGGCACCGACCCGGACTGTAAGCTGTCCACGGCGCAGGACCAAGCCACATATCATAATCAAGGCCTTCGGGCACCGCTGCAGGTTGCGTTTTCTTGCTAATTCTGTCGCCATTACCAGCTACACTGTTGACATTGGGCAGTCCCACCTTCACGGTATGCACCTTGCCGATTCGCCCATTACGGACCAATTCACAGGCAAAACGCACATTCCTGCTCGAACGCATGCTGTTGCCGGTTTGCCATATAACGCCGTATCTCTTGACGGCGTCGCAAATCGCCCGGCCCTCCGGGATACTGTAAGCTAATGGCTTCTGCGAAAAAATATCTTTACCGGCCCGAGCAGCCGTAACCGCTATCATAGCGTGCCAATGGTCCGGAACAACTATTGATACGGCATCGATATCGGCGCGGGCAAGCAGCTGCCGAAAATCATTATATGTGGAGCAGTCCTTACTGCCGTACTTTTCATTGACGATATCACGCGCCCAATTGCGATGAACTCTGTCAACATCACAAACCGCAACAACCTGTACATCCTCTCTGCCTAAGAAACCCTGCAAGTCAGCTGTACCCTGGCCGCCGGGCCTCTTACCCCCCACCCCAATGCTGCCCAAAGTAATCCGATTGCTCGGTGCTACAGCGCCGGCTTTGCCCAGAGCTGAAGACGGGATGAAATACGGAAAAGCCACCACCCCCGCAGCAGCAACCGTTGCGCATCTCAAAAACTGACGTCGACTAAGG
>JBARPZ010000678.1:0-3908 GCA_049643445.1 Sedimentisphaerales bacterium | reverse complement strand
CGCCAGAGAAGGTGACGTGGTTCTCCTTCACAGCGGCACATACGCCGGTACAGGTATTGAGGTCATAGGCAAAAACATCACAATTACCGGCACCAATCCTGACGACCCCGATGTCGTTGCATCTACAATTATAGATTGTACAGATGAGCTCAATGGCGGTATCCACATCCTTGGCACCCCTGGAGGTACTTCCGTGCTCAGTGGCGTCACAATAATGAACTCACATTTCACACCACGGACACCCTATCCTTCAGATGATGCTGGTGACCCCGGTATGGATGGTGCGGATAACCTGCCTTATGCTTACGCCTATGATATGTACGGTACAGGTGTTTTTGATATGCGCAATGTGTATGTCTACAGCAACGCCGCTCTTACTGTCATCGGGAACCACATCATAACCAATGTTATTATCAGAGACTGCTCGGTAACCGGAGGCAATGCCATTTATGGTAACGCCGGTAATGCGGAATACATGGATGGTGGTAAAGGCGGTAACGGCGGCTTTGCCGGGGGTGCCGGTATCTATATCGGCGACATCTTCGATTACTATTATGAAGACGTGCTCATCTACCATCCCAATTATCCCAACGATGTCAACTATGCAATGTATGATTATGAACAACATATGATCAGTTGGGGAAGTAGTCCACTTATTAAGAACTGTATAATTGACAACTGTGTGGCAACTGCTGGTAATGGCGCAGACGGTGGAACCAGCGGCGCGAGAGCTACCGGTGGTACCGGAGGCGTACCCGGCCGGGCACTCGGAGCCGGCATATACTGTGACGTGAACACGAGCCCAACATTTATTAATTGTACGGTCACAAACTGCAGTGCCGTTGGTGGTAATGGCGGCAACGGCGGCGATGGCGACGCTGGATATGGCTTTGGCGGCTATGGCGGATTGAGCTATGCCGACCCATTGCAGCCTGACCCTGAAAACTTCAGCGCCTATGGTGCCGGTGTCTATTGCGGCATTGGGTGCGAGCCTAACTTTATTAACTGCACAATCAACGATAATGTTACCGATGGCAGTGTAAGCGGAATTGGTGGACTTCACATGCCCAGCTATATTCGACAACAGCCGCGAAGAAACTACAATATCCCAAGCTACGGTGCCGGTCTCTATTGCGACAGCGGCTGCACGACTACAATTACAAGTTGCGACTTCCAGGACAACCGCACTGCCTATTATGGAGACTTGTACACCGGCTACGGCGGCGGAGTATGCTTCGATGGCGGTAAAGATTATGATTATTACTTAGGCTATAGTTTATACTCTGGTCTTAGTTCAAGCTCCTACTATTCGAGCTACCTCTTTGACGTTAATTTTGTGAGTACTGTCTCAGCTACTCTTACTGATTGTCGATTTAGCGGCAATTCCGCCTCTGTGGGCGGCGGTCTCTACGCCATCGTGTCAGACGTGAATATTGTGGACTGCAATTTCGCCGACAATACATCCTATATTGGCGGCGGCCTGTGCTTCAACGAGAGCCTGGCGACTATTTCTGATTCCATTATTCAACGCAATATTGTCTCTGCCGAAGCTAATCCCGATCCTAACGATCCTAACGCCAGCATCGGAGTTGAATTTGGTGCTGGTGGTGGTATATACAGTTTGGCAACCGATACCCTGATTCGAAACAGCGAGATTACCAATAATGTTGCCAGCGGCTCAGGTGGAGGTGTGTATCTGGCTGTTGATCCAAACCTTGAATCTCCCGAGGACCAGGTCCTCAAGAACTGCTTGATAACCAACAACACAGCAGGCAGAGACGGCGGCGGGATTTCGGTTAACTGGTATGCCCAACCATATATCTACAATTGTACGATAGCTGACAACTATGTCAGTGATCCGAACGGTTATGGCGGAGGCTTGTACTGCTCCTATGAGGGCAATGTCGAAGTTATCGACTCTATTATCTGGGGCAACTGGGGTAATGTTGGTATTAAGGGCTCTCAGATCGCAGTAATGAATGGTGACTTGCCCTATGTGCTGTCCTCTGCTATTACTATTTCCTACAGTGATATTCAAGGTGGCTCCAATGCCGACGACCCCAACCGGATTGATGCTAACGCTGTCTTCATTGATCCGGACATTGACGCCAACAATTTCGTGCACTGGGACTACAACACTGTTATCGACGAGGACCCGTTGTTTGTCAGTGGTTACTATCTGAGCCATATTGTTGCTGGTCAATCGTTCGACAGCCCATGCATCGATACCGGAAGCACTTACGCATCATTGGTTACTCTCAACGACTTCAATGAGCCGAACATCAGCCTGGCCCAATACACGACACGAGTAGATGGCGTCAACGATATCAGCGTCGTGGATATGGGATATCATTATCCAATCGTGCTGTACCGGTTGACGGCCTATGTAGTGGGTGGTAACGGAAGCATCGATTTCGAACCGGACGGGCTATGGGGTATTGATCCAAACAGCCGTTGGTATAACCAGAATGCAGAAGTGACCCTGATCGCCCAACCAGACCCGAACTATCGTGTCAAGGGGTGGTACGATATCAACGATGTATTAGTCTCTATCAATAAGAGCGTAGATGTGGTAATGGATTCTGACCGGCTCTTCAAAGTTCAATATGAACTGCCCAATGTAGTCATTGTCACAGGTGGAGGCAACGCCATTCAACTGGCCGTTGATGCGGCACAGAGTGGTGATACGCTTATCGTTGATGTTGCTGCCGGCACATACGACGGCGATATCAACCTGCAGGGCAAAGACATTACACTGGTTAGCACCAATCCTGATGATCCTAATGTTGTTGCGATGACAATTATCGACGGCCAGCTAAGCGGTCGCGGCTTTATCTTCAACAGCAACGAGGGCCCCAACACAATAATAGACGGCTTTACAATAGTCAATGGCAGCATTACCGGCCAGGGTGGAGGCGCTATATACGTTGACGTTAACTGCAGTCCGACAATTATGAACGTTAATATATACAACAGCAGCGTTACCGGTGCCGATGGTGGTGCAATTTATGTCGACGCCAACAGCAGTCCAAGATTCATAAACTGCATAATCTCCGGTTGCTCTGCCGATAACGGCGGCGCGGTCCATTGTGATGCAAACAGCTCGCCAATCTTCTACCACTGCACCTTTATCAACAACTCGGCTGTACAGGTAGGCGGTGCAATGCTCTGTGATCCCAATGTCTCGATAACTATTGACGACTGCAACTTCCTCGACAATACTGCCGTCTACGGTGGTGCCTTGTATTGTGCACAGAACTCTTCAGGAATGATGATTGACACCATATTGGAACGAAACGATGCAAATCAAGATGGTGGTGCAATATATCTTGCAGAGGCCAACGACCTCTTAATTACCGATTGCAACATTTCTTACAATACGTCACGGTACGGTGCCGGTTTATATTCACTCGGTTCTTTGAACCTGAAAATCAGCGGATGCAGCTTCAACTTTAACCAGGCGCCTCTCGTTTTTGTTGACCCGAATGACCCGAATACCCTCTCGATTGGCCGGGGTGGTGCGATACTGCTTCGCAGTACAGAGGCACTAATCAAAGACAGTGTCTTGAACCACAATAGTGCCAATACTTCCGGCGGTGGAATGTATCTGACCGGAAAGTCCGATTACATTGATATTAAAAACTGCCTGATAATCAATAACCTGGCAGGCAGAGATGGAGGCGGTATTTCGGTCAACTGGCACGCAGAGCCAAACATCACAAACTGCACGTTCGTCAGCAATGCGGCTCCGGGCACTTTCGGAACACCAGGCTACAGCGGCTTCGGTGGCGGACTGTACTGCTCATACCACAGTAACGTAGAGGTCATCGACAGCATCTTCTGGAACAACTTCGCCCTCAACGGCTACGAAATCGCCCTGGCGACCGGATTCGAGTTCGACCCAAGAC
>JBARPZ010000677.1:0-1848 GCA_049643445.1 Sedimentisphaerales bacterium | reverse complement strand
GTGTTTGGCGTATTCGGCGCATTTGCCGTCCCCGTAGCCCGCTCGATGGGCCGAGGCCATCGTATAGACAGTACGGCTCTGAGCGATTAACGATTTCTCATCCTCGCCCGTATCGTTGCCGTCCTTATCGAAGTGCGTAATAAAGCCGCCGTTCTTATCATCCTTGCACCGGTCTAACCAGAAAGGCAGCAGTTCCGTGGTTAAGTATTTTTTGCACTCTTCGAGACAGGCCGATACTTGCTTTGCATCAACAGCCATTTCGCAATCCTTTCAATTAGTCGTTGGTTATCTATCATCAACAAGTCAGTTCATCCATGGAATTGTCGTATAATAACAAAAATGCCCGCTGACAACAACGGGCATTATGGGCGTAATTTCCCGTGCAAAGCTTGCCGAACTATTTGGGTAACCGGTTTGCAAAGACGCGGAGCGGATTTACAAAACCGTGTTCACCCAATGGTTAGTCGTCGCTATGATGGCGTTTTTGCCAATCTCTATGTGCTTTTAATACGGCTAGCTTAAGCTCCCCATCATAGTCCAGAACTTCGCGCATCGTCTCAGGTGTCAACCTGCCTCTAATTACTAAATCAACCATTTTATCCCAATATCCTATTAAAACCGGGGCAGACGCAGGAATTATACGTTCGGATTCGTTAGCGATTCGAAATTTGAAATCCTCCATGGCAAGCTGAACCGCCAGCTTCTTGAGTTCTCGCTTTTGCTGATAATGTGACTGGATAACAAGTGTGGCAATTGATGAAATTGATCCAATCAACGCACCGATCAGGCCAGAAATAAGTGGCAAATAAGTTTCCATTTATATCCCCATTTTTTAACAATATAAGCGACTAACAAAGCATCAATAGACACGACACGGATTTTAGGACTAAAATTCAGGGAGCAAATCAAAAAAGGATTCTTTTCCCAGATGTTTGAAATACTTTTTAGCAAAACTCTCCAAATCAGAGGCAGTTTCAAGGGTGAGCCAGTGTTCTATTGCGCCTCTATAACAATACCTTTTCAAGGAGAAAAGGCGTTTTGCATTATCGGTCAATATTAGTTGCATCTCGGGACCGAACGTAATAAATTTATGAATGAGATTGTTTATTCGCTCCTGCGTTTTGAGACCGGAGAGAGAAACAACTTCTGTAATTGCATCAACATCCTGCAAAGGAAGATAGATTATTATTGCATTTCCTTTCACATCAACTTTATAAAACTCCAAATCAGCATAATCTCTTATCCCATTCTCAACGACCGCCATCTCTTCATCTGAAAATATCTTTGGCTGTATTTTTCTTAGAAAAACCAGCCCGTTTGGGTTTTCATAAATTTCATAACCTTTGGGAATCGTTTGTAGCACTTTGTCATCTTTTTGCTTCGAAAAGACATATCTGGGATTGCCTTTTTTTGTCAGGCTTTGATGCAAATAATATGTGTCACCCTTTCTATTTTCGTAAGTCAATACCATAGTTATTAGCCTGTTATTACCTTACGATCTACCCAAAATTCAATTGACAATTTAGTCTGGTGCAAATTTACTTGTCCAAATATTATCTTCCCTTTATCTGCTCGACATATGTGTAAATGTTATTACTTAAAAGGTATCCCAGAAATCTGTGATAGCTTTCCTTATGTCATCCCATAATGGTCCAATATTATCTATTAACTCCAACATTTTCTCTCCTTTTAGCTGAAAACCGTATCCACTCACGAATCGGTGTCTAAAATTTCTATACTGGTGCAATTTCTCTACTATACTTTGACTAAATATTGCCGCTTTTCCTGCAGGTGGATTGCATGACAAAACTATAAGTTCTTTATGCCAGCTCTCTCCTTTCGGCATAG
>JBARPZ010000676.1:0-4072 GCA_049643445.1 Sedimentisphaerales bacterium | reverse complement strand
TTAATTCGGATGCAATAAACAGGTTCACCCACAAATTTTCGTCATCGTGGAAGTAGATGCTGTCGCCGTACTTTGCATGGTTCTCGATACCTGTGCCGGTGCAGCACCAAAATGAATTGAACGGATTGTTGTATGTTTTTTGCGAACCGGACCGCAGGGGTACATAGTAACACATCATTCCAGTTTTAGGATTCTGCGAGGCGAGTATATGGTTGTAAAGCGCCCGCTCATAGTAGTCAGCGTATTCGGCACGGGGCTCCCAGCAGAACAGGTGGCGAGTGAGCTTAAGCATATTATACGTGTTACACGTTTCGGTGGTGCTGGGACCGAGCGCTTCGGAGAGTTTTTCCTTTGGCGAGAAATGCTCGCCGTCACTGTGCCCACCGATTACATAGGAGCGTTCGTTTACGACGGTGTCCCAGAAGAAAGTCGAAGCGGTCTTGAGCCACTCATGGCCTGTAAGTTCATACTGGCGTGCCGTGCCGATGAATTTTGGAACTTGTGTGTTGGCGTGCAGGCCGGTGAGTTTGTCCTGGCGTTTCGAGGCCGGACCGATGACGGCCATGTGATTGAAGCGATGGGCAATTTTCAAATACTTCTGTTCGCCTGTGAGGCCGTAAAGGTTTGCCAGCACTTCGTTCATACCGCCATGCTCGGTGTCGAGCATTTTCTGCATCCGCTCCTCAGACAGAGGCTCATTGCGGGCGATGACCCAATCGGCAAATTTCTTACACACTTCAAGTGCCTGCTGATTGTCGCAATATACATACATATCAAGCAAACCGGCGTAAATCTTATGCAGCGTGTAGTAGGGTGCCCACACACGCTTTCTTGCCTCGACCCGATCAAAGAATTCTTCGGGGTAGGCGCTCAAGTAACCGCTGCCGATTTTTGCCTGGCACCTGGCCAACCCCGACACAACGGCGTTACCTTTGGCCTTGAGCCGCTCGTCACCGGTGCCGGCGTACATCATCGCACATGCGGTCAGGTAATGCCCGATAGAATGCCCTCGCAGTTCGCCCTTCGGTTCTTCCCAGCCGCCCAGTGGCTTGGCAGAAGAGGGCAGCCCGGCGTTAAGCCGGAAGGTGTGCAGCAGCCTGTCAACGTCAAGCGATAGTAAGTATCGTTGGTCCAGTTCCATTGCGTGCTTGAACGGGCCTTCAAGCAGACGCACGTCCTGGAGCCGAAAAGCTCTGGCCTTCAGCGGAATTACGGTTTGCACCCTGGAATTGCTGTCGACCAGTGCATCAGCTTGCGCCTGTTGGGCTAACATAAGCGGGGAAACCACAACAGTCAGTAATCCTAATAAAAGATTCATAAATTTCACGATTTGCCTCCTGAATATAGGTTTTTCATTACTTTGTTCTATTGTATCACACCGTTCTCAATATCGCAACGCCACAAAGTGATTTCTATGGAGTGTAACTCTCTTATATCAGTGCTTTTATAACTTTGCAGGTGGAGAATATCGAATCTGCTAACGAACAGCGGGACTGTTGTGTTGGTGAGCTGATTGCCGATTAGTAAGTGCCGGTCCGGATTTGGCTGTCAGGATTCGGGCAAAATTATCAGAAACCAACCTCGTCCGGGCTCAACGAGGATTGGCTCATCCGGGTCGCAGCTTGTCGCTTCCTGTAAGCCTTGCACGGCAGGGGCTTCAATGCGGACCTTATCAGGGTCAAGACCCAGGGCAGGCCAATCAATCTTGAGTGTGCACTTGACCGGTTGCGGGGCCCAACTTGCCAAAGCGACCAGGGTCTTGTCCTTTTTAATATACGCCGTGGCGAGCACATCGGGGCGGCCGGTTTTAACAGGGCAGGACTCGGCCCAATAACCTGACATCCTTGCGTCACTAATGCCGAACTGGTCCCAGAGTTTCCAGATGGCGCTGGGATTGCAACTGTGATAAAATCTTGTGCCCATACCATAGACCATTCCACGGTACGGGTTCCCGCAACCCTGCAGCATCTCACTGAACAGGCCAAAGGGAATACCCGATACTTCGATGAGCCAATAGTCGGGTGATTCATTATAGTTGTAGCCCTCACCAAACCACAGACTATCGATGAAGGGGAAGTGCTCCATATACTGGTTGGCAGGGCTGTTGAGGCCGTAGCGAGGATCAAAGTTGTTTCCCGAATGGAAATCAATCAGGCATCCGGGCCGGGTGCGATTCATGACTTTGCGCAGGCGTTTTATGATCTCCCTGTCGTAGCCGATGCCATCAAGGTAAAGGCCGTCGATTCCCACATTACGCAGGAGCCAGGCCATGCCCTCAAGGTAATAGTTGTGCCAGCGGGACAAACCGGTGGTTCTAATCGAGGCATCGCTGACAGTAGGATCGTGCCAGGCGGGGTCGTAGTCTTTAACCAGATGCTCATTAAGCCAGGATGTGCCGCCACCGGCGCCGTCGGAGAATATCTCGTGGCCCAGGCTGCGCAAGGCCCAGAGTTCTGCGGTCCGCACGCTCAGTTCCCGAACGGTGTAGTAGAGCTTGACCTTAATATCGTGTCGGTGCGCCTCGTCAACATACTTCTTAAGGGTATCGGCGGCTATGAAGGGATAATTGATAAACGGATTTATTTCAGTAGCGTGGTGAATGTTGATGATTCTGCCGCCCGCCTGAGCTATCTGTCCAACCGGACGGTAGGCGTGATAATAGCGCCATTGCCAGTGGTTTTGGTCAAGCATTTTCACCGGCGTGATTAACAGACCAAAACGGAACAGCAGTTCCTGACCTTTCTCAAGTGAGCGAGGCCCGCTATAGGCACGGACGAGGACTACTCCGTTAGGCTCTTGCGTAACTGTGCAGCCTCCCTTGCCGGAGTTGCTCCAGGAATCCGGCAGGGGTGTATCTGCGAATCCGTAAAGATGCCATGCGTCTTTTTCACCTTTCAGCTTACATTGTACGCCGGCATTTACATTGCCCACCCATACCATGTTGTTGGCTCGCTCAGGATTCCAGTTCCACTGCCACTTTTCGGGACGATAGCCGCCCTTACGGCCCATGCCCATCATGTAAGTAGCGGTCTGTCGCCGGATAGGGATTTCCAGACGGATGTCTTTTGCTTTGACAGGGCGATTGGACTTAAGCTTAAGCCGGTAATTTATGTAGCCGTCGCACTCCATTTTAGCATGGCATTGTAGGGTGAAATCTCCTCCGGTGGAGCGCGACTGCCAGGTGGCGCTGCCCGAGGTGTGCTGCGTGATTTGGGCCTTACCCCCGGACCAGGCAACCGTGCCGGTCTCGGTTTCTACTATGAATCTCATCGGTTGTGCCAGGATTTGGATTGGCCGGTGCCCGACGCTGTCAACCGCCGGACTGAAAGTGCTTTCGATATTTTCCAGAAGGCCGCTGTTATTGAAACGTATTCTGCGTCCCAGAATACTAACGGCATCTTCGTTTATCTCAACAGGTGTATACGGGGCAAATACTTCATCATCCACAGCTATTGTTGAGTCCAGCCAGCGCAGCCGTGCATGACGCCATAGATCATTATCACCTGCATCGGCAAGCGATTTTTCGGAAACATCCAAGGTAAACTTGACCGTTTGTGGAACGGCATTCCTGGCTCGCAAAGTAATCCTTCCTTCATATACACCTGGAACTGCATCTTCAGGAATAAGCAGGCCGAACCAAAGGGCCTGTAGTTTGCTCTTCTCGACATTGACTTTTCTTTTGAAACTTCGACCAAGCCAGTCCGTACCACCAAGATTGAAGCAGCGGAAAGCAGAGGCGGGAATGGCCAGGTTGCCCTTGTCCCGTACAAGATCAGTGTATGTTATGGCAATCTCTGCCAGCGGCTGCCGGTGTGCGTAGACGCCAATCTGAAACGTAAAGAATTCACCGCGGCAGGGGCGTCCATGAAAATCATTAGCAGGTCCTTTCCTGATCCATCGAAGAGGCAGCTCGTCCATCATGCGAATAGGAAACCGACGGTCTTCAGGGAAGAGAAGGAAATCCTTTTCCGAGTGCCGTGTGCACAGTTCTTCTGTTTCCCTGGATGTGGCTATGACCTCCATGGGGTCCATACGATCAAATTCTGTGCGTGCCTGGATTTGGCGAACTTCA
>JBARPZ010000675.1:0-1816 GCA_049643445.1 Sedimentisphaerales bacterium | reverse complement strand
GTCGTGTATGGCGTACTTCTTGATATCGAATACGAATCCGGTCATCTGGAGTTCGGATTGTTTGGTTTGTGGTACAGAAGAGGTCGGTTCTGAATCAGGGATGTTTAGTATATCTGCCACAATCAATTCTCTTGCCGCTCTCTTTGCTGATGAGTCTACAGTTTTCTAATAAACAGGATAAAAAAGTGCACATGCATGAATTTTTCTTTCATTAGTATACCAAATTTACCCTTTAAATACAATATTATTGGCCGTTTGTTCGCATTGCTTTTATCCATAATGGCCAAAGCTGCAAGGTTTACTTTATCATATATTGTAGCTGTTTCTTGATGAAGGGACTTGCTCAGTTGTGTGCAGTATGGATTGGAGTGCTGCCGGTAATTTCTAATCGGAGATTTTTCTCAGAGATAAGAATAAGGGGTGGTTTTATTATTTTATCCATGTCAAATCGCTAACCACCATTTTTACGGTGGAGTGTCGCTTTGAATTTATACCGACCATGACTGCCTTAATATTCTCCGGAGTCAATCGACCATCCGGGTCTCGAGGTGACGAGGCTTGCCATAGTCTGTTGTTGAACATGGCCCTGATTCGCTGTGGCTGACGCACACCGGCTTTAAAGTTGGTTTCAACCGCGTAACGTGTGTCACTTTCCTCCACGAACTGGACGCGGACGATGCCTTCGCCTTCGAGCAATTGAACAGTTAATGCCAGGCCGCTAAATGAGCTGTCCGGAATCTCCTTATCTTTTAGTTTTAATATGGGATAGCACCATGGATCAGAGTCGGCAAACTGCATCTTGAATAAGGTACCTTTGGGCAAATATGGGTGATGGCTCGTAGACGCACCGGGCACAATATTGTCCCGCCAGTTGTCGGCCTCATCGCCAGAGGTTATGGAAATCGTATTGGCCAAACTGATGCTTACTACAGGTGAACAAAGCGTAACGCACTGTCCGTATACCAGCGCCCGTGAAAGTGCTACGAGTTCTAATTTTGAAGCCGAGCGTATTTTTGGATGTTTGACCTCGATACGATGAAATATTTCTGATTTTTCGTACGTAACCGGGCTTTCAAAGATGAAATCTTTACTACGATTTAACTTATCATCTTTCTTTTGAGCGGCGGCATCCCAGCTTTTAAACCGATATAGCACTTGAGAAGCGCCTGAAGGAGTTGCAGTTTTCCATGTAACTTGGGCGGTATTGAATTCCGGCTGGACAGTTACGATTAAGTTTTTGAAGCCTTTGTCCTGTGTCAGAAGCGCATCATCGGCAACCAATCGTTTTGTGGGCCAGGGGACTTCATAAAGTTCTACGCTGTCCCAGTTCATCTCGTAGATGGGTTTTTCAGCAGGTCTCTGCCTGGGTGCACAGTACAGGATCGCGGTAATTGTGTCTGATTTGGCCTCGGCTATTACCTCAAATTTACCCCAACTGTAGTAATCATGGTAATCAGACCAGACAGTGGTTTTGGCAATATCCGGCCCTTCATATTTGTCGGTCTTCGGGTCATCACCTACCCCTTCATCGTATTTGGGGGCTGGATGTTTGCTTACATCGACTGAGAATTGCTGTGCCAGCGTACCGCTTGGATCGATACCGATTCTGGCATTAGGCTGTGGTGCTCCGGCAGGCTGAAAGAATCCATAAGCCGTCAATCGATACATGTGACATGGCTCGATGCCGGGGATGTTTTGCAGAATCCCTGCCCGCCAGGCATGAGCCCACATGTGCAGACGCACGTATTCTTTACCTGAATGCGGCAGACGTTTGCCCACCGCATGTTCCGGTACATGTCCGCCTCGTGTGAACCAT
>JBARPZ010000674.1:0-3525 GCA_049643445.1 Sedimentisphaerales bacterium | reverse complement strand
ACCAGTACAATCCAAATCGCGTAGTGTAATCCAAGAAATTCCATAGCTGCTCCCTAACGGTTGAGACTGAATATACTTGACCTTGTGGGCGCTAATACGTTTTGACAGGGACCTCTGCACCGGCCTTTTCGGCCGAAACGTATGCGCTATATATTGTCGAGATACAGTCTGCCGCCAGTCTGCAGTCGCTTTCCACGGGTTCACCATATGCGATAGTCCGGTAGAACGCTTCGATTTCCTGTGGATACCCCGTGAACCAGTCCTCGTCGGGTGAGGGGTTCGACCAGCCCTGTTTCGTGCCGATCTTTTCCACTACGTAGATATCTTCGAAGTTCTTCTCCACCGGATTGTATGTCTGTATTGCCGTGTTCGGATTGATATTGCAGACGGTCCGGTGGTTGTTGGCTGCGACTTCGAGCCAGTTGTGGACGCCACCTAAGACAATCTCTGAAGCGAAAATGTCTGCAATCGTGCCGTCTTCGAACACGACGTGCATTATCGAGAAATCCTCGATATCGCAATAGTCGGCGCGAAGGTGTCCCTTGTCCTCGAAATCTTTCAGCCGTGTCAGTGCGTGTGTTCGGCAGGAGACGGCCTTGGGGCGAATCGGCTTGTTATTTCGTGTTTTCCCCTCCACACGCTTCAGATAAAGTGCTCCCGTCAATGGGTGACAGCCCTTGCCTATCGCAGAGCCGCCTCCGGAATACTTCCAGTAAGCGTAGGTCGCGGCGTGCGAGCCTGAGTGCGATTCTTCGCCGTGAATCCAGAGTATCTGTGCGCCAGTCTTCTCTATTATCTCTCGCTCTTTTTGAATCGAGGGTGCATAAACCCAGTTCTCGGCGTAGAGGATTTTGCCCTGGCTCTTGGATTCTGCGTCGAGCATCCGCTCGATACTTGCGAGTGAATTATCAAGCGAGGTCTGTTTCGGAAAGGTGTCTCCGTTAAAATTCTCCGAGCCGTCCCCGAAGTAGCCCGTGAGCGGCTTTTCCACGATGGCGAACTTGTCCTGTTCCAGTGCTGCAACTGCTATCGATTCGTGAACGACCGGTGGCGTGCAGACATGAATGACATCCACCTTGTCGAGGAGCTCCTCCAGCGTTTTATAAAACTGAATCCCCCGTTCTTTGGCATATGCAGAGCCTTGTTCGGCGTTGATATCAAACATTCCGGCGATTTCAACGTTTGTGCTGTGTACTCTCTTTATGCATTCAAAATGAAATTTCGCGGCAAAGCCTGCCCCGACAATGCCGGTACGAATGGTTTTCTTGTCCATTCAACGTCTCCTTTCTTCCTAATCAAAGTTTGTGAACTGTCTTAGTAGTGCTTCTGCAGTCCATTTTGCTGCCCGTGCTACTACTTCCGGGCAGTTGGAATTCATTTTTTTCCTGACATCCTTGCATAACACGTTTCCATATTCGATTTCGAATTGTTTGTATACCTGGCGAATCAGTCGGTGAGACAGCTTTGTGTTTCCAAATTTATCTGCGCCACAGAGCAAGCCGATGACCATTCCCGACCCCGTAAAGGCCCCGCAACTTTGTATGCCGGTCGGAGTGGCACCACCATCCAGGCAGCTTGCTGCTCTAAACAGGTCCTTATCTTCGGGAACAAAGTCAATAGCTCTCTGTAATGCAGCAACAGTGCATCGGCAGCATCCACCATGCTTTTTCTCAAAGTCATAGCCGAGCTTATATGCTTTCTCTATTATTTTCTTTCCCTTATCGCCGATATCGATTTTGTCTTTCTCACCTAACACCTTGAACTTAGGCGGTGCTTCCTGCGTACCGTTAGCTTCCTGTGACAGCAGGGCGGTAAGCGTACATATCCCCGCCGATTGGAAAAGTCCGCGTCTGTTGTAGAATAGTTTCTCGTCCAGGCGTTTTTTAGTGCTTTGGTTCGTTTTTTTATGACCTCTCATAGGAACATCTCCCGCTTGTTTTTCCAAGATTTGTGCCTCGTTTAGTTATCATATTGATGTTTTCGAATATCGTTCCGTGACACTGCTCCGCGTGGTCCGATTCTGCTGCCGAAGACCTGTATGCCGCGCAATTTTCCGCGAAATTGACGGTCCTTTCCGTGCCGCTGGATGCTTTCGTTATAGTTACCGACCGTCAATGTTCCGCTGCCTTTGCCGGTCGGGCCGCGATTGTAGGTTGTTGTGCGATCGAGCTGGGCGGCGGTATCGGCGTCGCCAAAGTACCAGTGGACGTTGCTTTTTGTTTTTGTTGCGTCGTAAGTGACGGCAAAGAAGATCCATTGACTTATACGGAGCTTTTTCGGCGAGCTGTCGTTTTGGCTTCGGTCCGGCCATTTGTTGACGGCAAGCCGCAGCCGCCCGTTCTGTAAATGAACCAGGTCAAAGCCCGAATGGTTGTAGTTCAGGTTGAACGCGATGCGGTTTCCGCCGCTTCCAATCTTTAAGCTGGAGGGATTCGCCCAGCCCATTATGGTAAAAGACCGCAATCCCTCCAAAGCCTCGATTGGTTTGTCACCGACGGAAATCCATTTCCACGGCTCACCATCCCCGAAATCATACGTACCGTCTTTCGATCGGGGAATTCTGCCGTGAAGCTTTATTTTTGGACTGTCGCCATCTTTGAATCCGATTCGTACTATGGGTGAGTCGGTCGACCGATCCACGGCGATAGATAGCGCAGTACCGGCCGAGAGCCCGGCTTCGTCGGTAACGGTCAGCATCGCTGTATAAAGTCCCGGCTCTTTGTAGGTATGCAGGGGATTTCTTTTTGACGAGGATGTTCCGTCTCCAAATGCCCACCGACACGAAAGTTTAGTCGGCGTCGAAAACTGCACTTTGAGAGGTGCTGTACCTTCGGTTGGGCTGGCAGATGCCTTTGCTTGTGGCCGTATTTTCTCACCAGGTCCGTAAAGAGATAAACGAAGGACGTAGTTGACTTTCGGTGGAGTAAAGCTGAACTTGCCGGGCGATGTACTTCCCAGAGAGCTAATCGTCATGTTCCACGTATCAATGCCGTCAATCTTGTATGGTCTTGACCCGGGAAGCTTTAGGGTTATTGGAGTCGGGCTGGTGAAGTAGACAAAATAAAGCTCTCCCTGCTTGGAAAGGATATAATTGCCTGTGGAAAGCTCGCCAGGCACCATATCTGCAAAGGGAGTCGGCTCCATGATTTGTTTCAGGAAGGCTATTCTTGTCGGACTTTGCCCGCGGAGCACGCCGCCCTTTGACCACCACAGAAGGTCTTTGGGGTGCCGGTAAGTCTCACCGTGCCCGACATAGCAGCCGCCGATGGTTCCCAGCCAGAATCTGTGGACAAGTTCCTGAGCGGTGATATTTCCCCAGCCCTGGGGGATATTGCCTTCGTATTTGCATTCATCGTATATAATCGGTTTTTTATACTTGTCGCGCCATTCTCTACCTCGTGCAAGGTCCGAACTTTGGATGCTGGCATGGATTACCCAGGGCTTGTTGTGGTCGTAAAAACCGCGGCAGTTGTGGATACCGCGCATACGCTGGTATGGGTCGGACTTTTGAACGATTTGGAAGAA
>JBARPZ010000673.1:0-2375 GCA_049643445.1 Sedimentisphaerales bacterium | reverse complement strand
GAATTCATTGTAATTGCTCCATTACAGGTTTTTACAGTCTTGATTAAATGGCCTCAATTCGGCAGAATATACACCACGCCGGTTGCGATTTCAAGATACTTTGTAGAAAACATGCAAAGATTGTCATTCTGAACGCAGCGCAGCGAAGTGAAGAATCTCTTTGAATTTTGAGGTCCGAATTATGGCCAATTATATGATAGCACAATTCGACGATATCGATGCCGTCAAGTGCCCCTGCGGTTTTTCGCGGCGGGCCTTTGTCAGCCCTGACAATCAGGTGGCCACGATGCACATAGTGGACATTGAAAAGGATGCGAAGGTCCATTACCATAAAAAACTCACGGAACTCTATCTTATCCTTGAGGGCGAAGGGCACATGGAGCTGGATGGCGAAATGAAGCCGGTTAAGCCGTTCACTGCTATCTTCATCAAGCCCGGCTGCCGCCATCGTGCGGTCGGTAAGATGCGAATCGTCAACGTCTCAATCCCCGCCTTTGACCCCCATGACGAATGGTTCGACTGAAAAAATACCTCAGCTTTGGTCAGGCAGGGTTTGCCCCACCATCCTTATTCACCGAAGCCTTCTGTGTTTTTGACTTTTCTACGTCTTCCTGGCCACAACGGCAAATTCATTGGCTTTTGAATCGAATGGTGTGCCTGCAACATCAGAAAATTTCTCCTCGATAGCAAACCCGCACTCTGCAAACTCCCTCTCCAGCGTTTCAGGGCTGAAATGCTGAAGCCAGTTATAAATGGTTCGTGTGCGTCCAGCTTCAATAATTGTATATTTGTCAAGTACCACCTTCTCTCTTTCGTACTTGAACGTATTCGCAAATCCATAGTACTTATCGGCAGACCAGAATCCACTGAGAAGGTTGGCTTCGTATAAAGCTGTTTCTTCTCGTTGTTCAAAGGCATTCAGCGAAGACACATCAAGGACAACTATGCCGCCGGGCTCCAGGAACGTATGGAACTTGCCCAGCATCTTCTTTCTCTGGGCCGGGCTAAGGGCACAGAAATCACACATTATCATCAGGACCAGATCAAAGCGGTCGTCTGTTTCAAATTCCAGGTAGTTCTGATTAACATATTGGATGGAAAGCCCCTCTTTGGCTGCAACTTCCCGTGCGTACTCAATCGACCTCTTCGAAAAATCTATCCCTGTAACATCCGCCTGCCTTTGGGCCAGCCTCGTCGCATACAATCCCGGCCCGCAGCCGAAATCGGCAATCTTTGTCCCCGCTCCGATTTCAAAATAGGAAGCGATCCATTCAACCGAGCGGTCGATAAATGCCGCATTCCGGGACGAAACATCAATATCATCGTTCAGGTGATACTTAAGCATTTGCTCTGATGTATGCTCATCCGTCCACAAATCACTCGCCGTGTAAAACTCGAACGGCTCAGGCCGACTATTGATATTCTCAAGTTTTTCAAACACTTAATATCTCCGTTTTCTTTGTTACAGATAACCTTGTATATACGGTCTCCCTATAGCATCCCATATCTCTCGATATTAAGCAAGAAAGCACACTCTCTTCTCCCTTTTCCCTTCTCACTTTTCACTTAAAAACTCCTGTTCCCTCTATCCTCTGGGCTGCCAATTCCATCGATTAAATTATTGACAAACACCCTCTGCATTTATACTCTAACACTCACGTATGCTGAACGAGATCATCTTGACGAATCCATTTGGGAAAAGCTATGCGAGAAACGAAAGAACCATAATAAAATGTAGGCTGCGATGAATCGCACACTACTTGCTTAAATATAGTCCTTTTGGCATTGGATTGGGCATTGGGAGTGGTCTACAATATATTGTAGCAATTTCGTTTTGTAAAGATATGGATTGTGAAGAGTTGGGTACAATAGATAGCTGTGGAAGGTGTAAATAAAGGTATGTGTCATAAAAGGAGGCGAACTATGAGAGTCAAGATGATGTCAAAAATTTACTCTGCACGTAATCAGAGAATTCGTTTGTTCATCGGTATTCCCTTCTCCATAATGCTTGTCATATCATTGTTACTTGTTCCATATCAACATTCAATGTTGCTTTTTGTGCCTCTGGGTCCAGGAAATCTGGCTTTTTGGGCGTATTTTAAATTTAAGCGAAGCAGAGATAGCATAGGTCGTTCCGAAAGCAAGCAAACGCCTAAGAACAAAACGTACAAATAGGGAATGAGCTTGGCGGCAATACATCTTATGAATATGATGAAAAAAAAACATAACATGTTTACAGGATCTGCATTAGTAAACTTTCGCACTTTTTTAATGTTTTATGCGGCTGGAGCTAACGCTTCCAGCAGAAACTTGAGTTTTTTATCATGTACGGCAGAAACTCCGAACATACATTTTATTCTTTCTTGCCAAAGCTC
>JBARPZ010000672.1:0-1508 GCA_049643445.1 Sedimentisphaerales bacterium | reverse complement strand
GTTCATGGTGCTGCTCATGGGGCGTTATGATGAAGAGAAAAGGCGGGGAGTGCCCCCTGAAAAGGCCATGGTCACGGCCATTTCCAAGATAGGACGAGCTATAACAACCACCGCCCTAACAACGCTGGGAGGGTTCGGGGTGCTGATAGCCTCCAACTTCGTTATGATTCGGGACTTCGGCATCGCCACTGTGGTCAGCGTCTTCCTCAGCCTGTTGATAACGATTACGGTAATGCCCGGGCTGATTGTCTGGTACGACAACTGGAAGAGAAGGAGTTTCACTGGTAGTTCAAAGAAACAGAATTTGAGATCTTAATACTGACCAGTATTGAGTGAATATGTTTACCATAATTTATTTCAGTCCAACAGGAAACGTTTTACATTTAGCAAATATGTTGGCTAATCGTCTGGGAATACACAAGGACAAAATACTTCCTCTGGAATTTATAGATCCAAATCAACTCACTAACAACAACCATCTTATTCTGGTTTATCCTATCCATGCGTTTAACGCGCCACGAACTGTTAAGCGTTTTGTTAAGTGTTTACCGCCCGGTTTATACAGTGACGTTAGCTTGATTGGAGTTGGTTGTGCAACCAGTTGGGTCAATAAAGCAGTATCTTCAGATTTGCGAAAACTACTCACTAGAAAGGAATATCCCGTAATTCTTGATGAGATCCTGGCAATGCCATTAACCTTTATTTTGGACTTCCCTGAGGAAGTAGCCCGGAGGTTGATTGTTGAATCTGAGAAAAAGATAAATGATATTAGTAGTTCCCTTATCGATGGGGAAAAAACAATAATAAAGGTCGAATTAAAATCTCAGATACTAAATTTCATTGGCAAAGTAGAGCAATTTGCTTCGCGATTATTCGGTCTCGAACTTCATGCTGGGGGAAATTGCAATTCTTGTGGAATTTGTTGGAATAATTGTCCTGAAAAAAACATAGTATGCAATAATAATGGCAAGCCTAAATTTGGATTTAGCTGTTTAATGTGCATGCGGTGTATATATAATTGTCCCCAAAAAGCTATTACTCCACGCTTTTCAAAATTTATTCCCATTAAGAATGGTTATTCCATCACACAATATTTGAAATAAAGATGCCTTTTTCATTTTATTCTACAAACATCGGGATATATGTCCAGCGATGTATACAATTGCATTATACCATTTGCCTTTTCTATAAAGTGAAAATCACCACTGGACAAACATCGGCATGACTGGCATGACCTGCGTAGGTTTACCCTTCCGAGTCACCTTAAATGATAGCCAGGAGCATAGTCGCAATAACAACGGCATGATTTCATTCCGGGTATCGGTTCCAGCGGGGGATAATAATCGGCTCCGAGGTCTATGAATCCGTGCCAGTAAGAGGCTGCCGATAGAAGCCAACATGATTGCACTTTTCGCTAGAAAGTATAATCTTAGCGAATTATAGACGGCATATAGTCAAGCCCTTTGATGTAGTACCCTCTTTCTGCCGTAATCCACAAACTCATCAAC
>JBARPZ010000671.1:0-2488 GCA_049643445.1 Sedimentisphaerales bacterium | reverse complement strand
GTGTGAATACGGCCGAAGGCCATCAGCCGAAGAACTAAAAAAGCTCTTCCCGTTCTTCGGACGATAAAAGGGTAGGGTGCGATATTTCGCACCACTTTGACTGTCCCTATTTTTGCATTGTTTTTGTTTTGACAATTCCTCGGAACTATGGTATGGTAGTTATTCAGCTTCTTTGAGGGATTTTCTTTGCTGTTTCGCGTGAGCAGGGGCCGTTTTTTTAGCGAAAATCGGCTAAAAAATGAGGTATTGGGGGATTGGAGGTAAAAAGGATGTGTGAGACGAGAAATTCAAGCCTGTTGGGGAAAATTACTGTATTGGTTGTTATCTGCTGTTTGGTAATGTTCGGCTTATCCGTAAATACTGCCGTGGCTTTGGATGGCTCCGGCACGCAGGAAGACCCATTGCGAATAGAGTCGCTGGCGGACTTTAACGAATTTGCGTCCGATCCGAATTACTGGGACGATTATATCCGTCTGGATTGTGATATTGACCTGTCAGGGCGGACATATACAAAAGCGGTAATCGCACCAGATTTAAGCCCACCAGGTTGTTTTGATTTTACAGGTATCCCGTTAACCGGAGTTTTTGATGGGAATAATAACGTAATCTCTAATTTAACTATTGTTTTAAATTCACATTACACAGGGCTTTTTGGCTATATCGCCGAGTCCGGCCAAGTAAAAAATCTGGGTCTTGAAGGCTGCGACATCTCCTCTTCTTATGCAACTGGTTGCTTAGCAGGACATAATGATGGTCTAATCATTAACTGTTATGCAACTGGATCGATAGATAGTACTTGGGATGTAGGTGGTCTGGTTGGAATTAATGAGGGGGAGATTTGCTGTTCGTATGCCGCAAGCTCTGTCTCAGGCAGCCGGTATCTCGGTGGACTCGTGGGATGGAACAGTTACGGCGGTAAAGTTGCAAATTGCTATGCAACTGGTAATGTAACAGGGGATGACTATGTCGGCGGCTTGATAGGTAGTAATTTTGGAAATTGGTATATTTGTAATACTGGCCTAGTTTCAACTTGCTATGCAACTGGTACGGTCACAGGATACAGCAATGTTGGTGGCCTGGTAGGTGAATCTAGCGGAGCAGTGTATCTTTCCTATTGGAATATCCAAACTAGTGGCCAGACAACGAGTGCCGGAGGAATAGGTAAGTCTACTGCAGAAATGATGAGCAGCCAGACGTACCGAGGGTGGGGTTACGACTCTACTTGGACTCTTGGAGAAAACGAATATCCCAGACTAATATGGGAGCAATCTCCCGGACAATTGATATTTGATGCCACCAGGACCTACGGTGGAGGTAGTGGAGAACCGCACAGTCCGTATCTTATCGCAACAGCAGAGCAGCTTAGTACAATAGGTTACTATCGTGATGATTGGAATAAAAACTTTGCTCTGAACTCAGACATAGATATGTCTGGTTACGACCCTTGTTCGCTATCGATGATCGGTATTCCCGGTCTTGGTTTCACGGGTCTGTTTAATGGAACTGGCTATGCAATTGAAAACTTGACTTCCGGTCTGTTTTGGCTAATCGGGATGGGCGGAGAGATCAAGAATCTGGATTTTTTGAATGTACATATCACTAGCTCTAATGGCGATGCTAGTCTCATACATTTCAATGCAGGAGGTTTCGTTTCACATTGCCACGCGAATGGATCCTTTACAGCAGATGGTATCGCTGCGGCTCTTGTGGCTATTAATAATGGGGCGGTTCATGACTGCTGGGCAGATGCTGTCGTCAATGGAGGATATGCCGGTGGGCTTGTAGGGACAAGCGGGCCGGGTGAAGTGCTACCTGACGTGTGGGTGATGGGTAACATTTACAACTGCTATGCGACAGGCACAGTGACGGGGTACTATGAGGCTGGTGGCCTCGTTGGAGATTCTGGAACATATATAAGTCGCTCCTATTCGGATGCAGATGTGGTTGCCACGGCTACGGTTGAGGATTCTTGGGCCGGTGGACTGGTAGGTTATAGCGGTCCTTGGGGTGGGATCTTCTACTGTTACGCCACGGGTAGTGTTTACGGCAATACCAACGTCGGTGGACTCGCTGGAGAGTCAAGCGGAGTGGTCAAGAATTGTTATGCAATTGGCGATGTAAACGGGACTGCTTATGTCGGAGGGCTTGTGGGGCTGAACGGTCAAAGCTGTGAGCTCGCCGGAAGCATTGTCTCGTCATTCTGGGATGTTGAAAGTAGCAACGAGCCCAACATGTGCGGCGGTCAAGAAGCTGGCGCAACAGGATGCGATCCATGCTGTGGCAAAACAACTGAAGAGATGCAGGATGCTAATACGTTTATCGAGGCTGGATGGGACTTTGAGAGGCCGATATGGATGATATGCGGACAGGATTATCCAAAACTGATATGGAACTATCCGGATATCAATGGAGATGGGCAAGTTGATTTTTCCGATTTTGCGACTATAGCTACTATGTGGATGGTTGGTGATTGTGCAATGTGCAATAG
>JBARPZ010000670.1:0-2399 GCA_049643445.1 Sedimentisphaerales bacterium | reverse complement strand
GCTGGACATATATTCTCTTAACGGTCGCTTCATCATCCAGCATCACCACTCCAATCTGACCGTTCTTAATCGTTGAAGCCGGCTCAACCACGACAAAATCACCATCCATAATACCTTCGTCAACCATACTGTCGCCGGCGACCCTCAGAATAAAACTGTCTTTCGATTGGCCGAACAATTCCCCCGGGTCTACATACCCTTCAATATTTTCTTCGGCCAATATCGGCTCCCCCGCCGCCACTCTACCCACAATAGGGACACCCTCCGTTTCTTTTTTTCTGTAAACATATTCTTTAGACAGCCTCAATCCCCGATGGCCGCCCAAATCTGTCAGATAACCTTTTTTCTTAAGATAGCTTACGAACTGGCGAATGGCGTTCCGCGCCAGACCGAAGTGCCGGGCGATTTCCCGCTGGCTCGGCGGATTATTATCTCGAAGCCGTTTTTCAATAAACTCAAGCACTTTCTTCTGTTTTTCCGTTAGAACTTCCATAATCTTCTCCCAAAAATAACCTTTTATATTATATGCCTATTTGGACATATAGCAAGAAAAAAATATATTCTTATAGCTTTTCAAAGCCCCTCTTTAGCCCAAAAACAGCCTTTTTAATTAAACCTGTGAAAAAGATGCCCTGTTGGCTGCATGTAAAATATCGCTTCGACACTAAAAATGAGTTGACAAAGGTAACCAAAGGAAATATCATCATAGAAGAATATCACCGAGGTTTTGCATCTTTGTTAAAAGACAGAGAAAGGACGTTTCCATTACGAACGCTTAATGGTTGCACTGACGTGCCAAGAGATGAAAGGAAACTGTGATGAGGAATTTATTAATTTTAACGTTGGTTCTTGGAATGGCCTCGGTTGCTAACGCTGTGGTTGTCGGTCTGTCTGTAGATGGTGTAAATGTATCCGATGGTACAGAGGACATCCTGCAAAACACTACAATTGAACTCTCTGTGGTATGCGATACTGCCGATTATCCATGGATAATGGAAGTCAGCGTCTTAAAGGCGGACGCTACGCTCGGGATCCCGATACCATGGTATTGTGATATTTGCCCTCCTCCTCCTGATTACTCAGATGAAATCTGGTGGTGCTATGAGCTATCTACAGGTGGTGTACCCGGCTATCCTCCTCCGGTAGGTCAGCAGTGGACTATGGATTTGTCATCAAGTCTATCTATTGGCTCGGTTTTCACTTTTTACCTTGGTCCGTATGGGATACCGCCGGTTTCCACCATTGATTTCACGGTCGTTCCTGAGCCGGTGACGATTGCGCTGCTGGGCCTTGGCGGCCTGTTCCTGATGCGCCGTCGCAAATAAGACACTATCAGAGCTGACATTTCCATAAGTAAAAAGGCAAGTCCTTTGGCTCGCCTTTTTTTCGTTTTGTAAGCAACAGTTATTCCATCAGGACTCGTAGGTTGAAAATCCTTGCCGTCTATTGGTAGGAAGCCGCAAGGTCGACATTTTGCACTTTACAGATTTTTCTCCCTACTCTTTATTGCCCCCGATGGAAATCAGATGTGAATAGGTCCTCAGGTACATCCTCCCCCCGGCAACGGCTGGAGTAGCGTAGCTCTCTTCACCCAAGGGATTGACCGCAAGCAGCTCGTACGTGGAAGATGCCTTGACTACAACAACCTCCCCCTTCCTCGTAATACAGTACAGTTTGCCGCTCACCCACACAGGTGAGCCATAAAATGGGCCTGCCGGCTTTTCGCGCCAGAGTTGTTCGCCCGTGGCGCTGCGCAGGCATGAAACTTCTCCCCGGTCATGAAACGTAAACAACAGGCCATCTTTGGCCAATGATGTGGGGACATACGGTGCCGAACTACTCTCAATCTTGTATGCCTCTGTGGGTTCGTAGGATTTATCCCCTTTGCCGGGCCGAATTGCTATCAAGCGTTTACCGCTGCCACCGTCGCCGCAGGTACCAACTAACAGTTCACCTGCAATGACGGGCGAGCTGACCACGCGACTGATGAATGCCGACTTCGCCTCCCATATAACTGTTCCGCTGCGTGGATCAACGCCGGTCATGCCGTGGGCAAAGCTTGTGAAAACCAACAGCGGCCTATCAGTCCCGGATGAGTATACACAAGGCGTTGAGTAGGATGTTTTGCGACTGGTTTGCCGCTCAAGCTCCCACCGTGTTTTGCCACTCTTACGGTCGACCGCAATCCAGGCACTCCGAGCTTCTTTATCGCTTTTCTCATGCTCGTGGGTAAAAACAACGATATCGTTGACGACGATTGGTGAGATGCCCAGGCCATGCTGACAACGCACGCCTTCGAACGTACGCTCCCAGATTTTCTCGCCGTCGTGATCTAATGCCACCAAGATTGTATCTTCAGTAGTTGCCCAGAGCACATAGACATGGTCGCCATCTACAGC
>JBARPZ010000669.1:0-5745 GCA_049643445.1 Sedimentisphaerales bacterium | reverse complement strand
GGCGGGTCGATATAAACCATCTGGACCTGACCGGCCATTCCTTCTTTTTCAAGCAGGGAATTCATCACTAAAAGTGAGTCTCCTGCAATCACCCGGTTCGACCAGTTATGAGCGTGTTTGTAAAACTGTATAGCATCCCGCAGCGGTGGATTTTCTTCAAGAGAATCAAAAAGACCAGGCTGAGAATATGGGCCATTTTTCTTTCGTACAGCTTCAATAATTGTCTTGGGGTCTATCCGCTCGTGAACGTGCAGAGAAACAGTTGGAACCTCAAAGGATGTATGCTCTGCTTTGCCTGCCCAGACAAGCTGAGGATCTAAATGTGGGTCATACTGGTATTTCGTTTTCTGGCCGGTGTCCTTATCCGTATCCGGCGTAACCAGCCCCACAGGGGGGTTATTTAGCCGATGTTTGTCTTTGTGGTCGTATTGCTCGATATCCTTTTTACTGTGTTTTCTACGTCCCGCCATAGTTATCCCTCACGAAAATAGTTTTGGAAAACCGCATTTTAGCTGTTTTCTCCTTAGTTGTATTTTGTATACAGATTTATGTAATAAACTAACGTCAAACAATCAAAAAATCAAATCGAAACTAAAAAAAATAGCATCCAGCCCCCGGCTGGAGGACAAAGAACCACCCCGGGCACGGGGCCGAACACAGCGTGAACCAAGTACCGTAGAGAAAGCAACTCAAGAGCTTCAAGAGGTGCTGAGGGGTGAAACCGCAAAACCTGAGCAAATCAAGGCGAAGCTCGCAGCCCTGCGCACGGCTAAAGAAAAGGCCAACAAGGACCTGGCCACAGCACAAAAGGAACTGAAGCAGAAACTGACGGTTAAACAAGAGGCGATCCTGGTATTATCGGGGTATCTGAACTAACGGGTCTTGAAAAGCAGCAAATTAGTTGTTAGTCGACAGGCCCGGTCAGAAAGTGGACCCCCGATCGGAGTCGAGGACAGGTTTCACGGGGACAGGGCGCTACATGTACTGTCTGCCGGCTGGTTTCTGGGGCTCGATTTGGGGGCGCGGGTCGGTACGGGCGGTGGCTACGAAGTTTTCGATTTGGGCGATAATGTCCGGATAATTTGCGGCTAAATTGGCCTTCTCACTAATATCCCTGTTCAGGTTGTAGAGCTCAAAGGGTACATTAGAGCTGTGCCGAACGGCCTTCCAATCGCCCATCCTTACCGCCTGCATCAGGCCATCGGGGATATTTTTGCGTTTGCCCCAGTTGTATTTATGCCACTCCCAGTACATAAACTCGTGTTTCTTCTGCTTTTCGGCCTGCCCCGTCAGGGTTGGTACAATCGAGAGGCCATCTGTGTTCGAGGGCGTAATTTTCGATACTCCCGCTAAGTCAAGGAGAGTGGGCATAACATCGGCAAAGTAACAGGGGAGGTTGCTCATCGTGGCGGGCTTTATCCTGCCGGGCCAGCGCACAATCATCGGCACACGAATACCGCCTTCGTACATCGACCTTTTGGATCCGCGGAGTGGGCCGCAAGAATCAAGGACACCATCAAATCGCTGGGCCGCACCGTTATCGGAGACGAAAAACACAATCGTACGCTCGTCTAAATTTAGCTCCTTCAGTAGGGTTAGGAGCTGGCCGACGTGACGGTCGAGCATGGTGTCCATCGCGGCCGCGACTTTTGCGTTTTGCGGCCAGGGCTTGTCCTTGTACATCTGCCAGGCAGGGTCGGATTCGGGGATTTGATACTTGCCATGAGGCGGCGTCCAGGGGGCATAGCAGAAAAATCGGCGGTCCTTGTTGCGGCTAATGAAGTCCAGCGTTTTCATGAATATCCAGTTGTGGGAATAACGCTCAGCGGTTCCCTGTTCGCCTGTTATCGGGACCTTTTGGCTGTTTTGCCAGAGGTACGGCGTCCAGTAGTCGTGGGCGTGTACCTGGTGGTAGTAGCCGAAGAACTCGTCGAAGCCCTGCTTTTCCGGTACGCCGGTTGTGCCGACCTCGCCGAGGCCCCATTTTCCGAATCCGCCGGTGGTGTAACCTACGCGTTTTAGCAGTTCCGCAACTGTTATATCCTCATCGAGCAGCGGGATTCCACCCGTATTGCCGCGGACGGAGGTATGGCCCATGTGCAGGCCGGTCATAAGAACGCTGCGTGCAGGTGCGCAGACCGTACAGCCGGAGTAGGCCTGCATGAAACGCATCCCCTCCACCGCCATCATGTTGATGTTCGGGGTTTTGATATGCCTGCTGCCGTAGCAGCCCAGGTCCATCCAGCCCATATCATCGACAATGATGAAGACGATATTGGGGCCATCGGCTGATATTATGTCCGCAGGCGCTGTGTCCGCAGGCCTGCGGGAGGGGCCTTCGCATCCGTGCATCAGGAGCGAGGCTGTTCCCAGGCCTACTGTTTTTAGAAAACTACGCCGGTCCATATTCTTATCCTTAATCGAGGCAAGTCTATCTTATGGAGCGTCAAAAGGCAAGGTTTTTCACGTATTGTCCTTTGCTTTTAGCAGATTGCACTCCCGGCCAAAGGCCGCGCCTGCGGCGAGTAGATAAAGAAGAGTCGTTAGTATATAGTGAATGCGCGGATGAGTAGAGAATTATTCGATACGGAGTTTACCATCCCCAAGGCCTTTGACCCTGAGACTGCCACCATGTTGGGAAGTATGGATTCCCGCCTCCCGAAAAGTTAAGGGGCAAGCTTCGCGGGAATGACAAGGAGGAAGGTTAATCTCATACGTTGGCCAGAACCTTCGACTCCGCTTCGTTCAGGATGATAAGATGTGGTGAGAGTAGAGCGGTTATTGTTTGGGCGGCGGAGGTGTCGGGATGGTGATATCGATTTCGCTTACCTGACCGAAGACAGACAATGGTTCGTCAAAATCCTGCGGGCGGCCTACAGCTAATATTTGCATTTTATCAGGCTTCAAGTGCTTGCGGGCAACGCGGAGGACATCGGCTTTGGTTACCATTTCGATGCTGGACTTGGCTTTCTGGAGGAAATCGGGAGGGTATCCGTAGTATTCGTAGACCATAAGCCGGGCGACAATTTCACCTTTCGTATCGAAGTTGAAGACAAATGAGTTCAGGTAGCTTTCCTTGGCCAGGGCCAGCTCTTCGTCGGTGACTTCGCTTTCGGTCATTTTCTTTACTTCTTCGGTCATGGCACGGATGGCATGAACGGTTGACTCAGATTTCGTCATGCAGCCAACATAAAAGAGACCTGGAAAATCGTAGTTGGCCGAGTACGAACCGAAAACCGAATAGGCAAGTCCCTGGCGCGAGCGGATGTTTTTGAACAGACGGCCTGTGAAGCCGCCACCGAGAATCCTGTTCATAACAACCAGGGCGAAATAGTCCGGGTCGTTCATGAGCCCGCCGATATGTCCCAGATAGATATTCGACTGATTGATATCGTCCTTGCGAATGACATTAGCCGTCGGTTTAAATTCATATTGAACCTGAGGCGTGGGCGGCAGCTTGATATCAGCTTTTTCCCATTTTTCAAAGGCCTTTTCAATTTTCTTAATCATCTGGCTGGTATCGAAATCACCCGAGACGCCAAGCATCACGTTGTTGGGTTTATAGAACCTTTTGTGGAAGGTGATAAGGTCATCTCGGCTGATGTTGTCGATTGTAGCGTACTCGGTATGCCGAGCGTAGGCACTGTCCGATCCATAAATAAGCTTGTCGAACTCACGGGAGGCGATTGCGCGGACGTTGTCGTTGCGTCGGGCAATCGCGCTGCGGTGTTGTATTTTTGCGAGCATGATTTTGTCTTCGCGAAAAACGGGGTTCATGAGGACATCGGCGAGTATTGCCAGTCCCGTGTCGACATCTTCCTTGAGGACGGACATTGCGGCCGACCCTGAATTGAGCCCGATACTGGTTTCTACCGCAGCGGCGATCCGCTCGAGCTGTTCGTCGAGTTCGTCTCCAGTCCTGCTGGTGGTGCCGCCTGTTCGCATCACGATACCTGTGATGGAAGCCAAGCCAATTTTGTCGGCGGGCCCATAGATGGAACCTGTGCGAATCCGGGCCGAGATGCTAATCAGGGGCAGCTCGTGGTCTTCGACGAGAAACAGTCTCATGCCGTTGGCCAGGGTGACCCTTTGCACCCTGGGCATCTCAATGTCACCAAGCCTGGGGAATTTTAAGTTTTTGTAAGGCCGGGCAATATCCCGGGTACAACTCGATGCGATGCAGCACAACAAAACAGTCGGGAAGATAAAAGCCCTGATTCTTGAAAATCCACTACCTGTCATTTTAACGCTCCTGTTAAAATCAGTTTTCAGCCTCGGCTGTCTCGATGACTCCGACCGAGCGATTCTTTTTCGTGAAATATTCTTTTGCAACGCGCTGAATGTCCTCGGCGGTAACGCGCTCAATCTTATCGAGCTGTTTAAACAAATTTCGCCAATCACCGGTGACGACCTCGTAAAAGGTAATCTGGGCGGCGAGTCCGGAGTTGGAGTCAAGCTGGCGGATCAGGCCGGCGCGTGCACGCGTCTTTGCCTTGGCCAGCTCCTCTGGTGTGACTAACTCAGTCTTGAGCTTCTCGATTTCTTCATAGATTGCCTGTTCGCATTCCTGATGTGTGTGTCCCCTGGCGGGCATTGCATAAAACAGAAACAGTCCGGGATATTTATTTCCGGGCAGGCCCTGAAAACCTGAAGCGACAACAGCAATCTTCTTTTCTTTGACCAGACTCCTGTACAGTCGTGAAGTCCTGCCCATGCCGACAATATCCGTGATAGCGTCGAAGACCGCATCATCGGGATGATTAATGCCGGGTTTATGATAACCAATCAGCACAAACGGCTGCGCGGGGTCCTCCAACGTCACACGGCGCTCGCCGAGTTGTGGGGGCTCGACCGTTTCCACGGGCTCCGGCTTCGGGGCGGTGGGTATCCGGCCGAAGTATTTCCGGGCCAAAGCCCTGACTCTCTGAGGATTGACGTCACCGACAATCGCAATGGTCAAATTGCCCGGGCCGTAGTAGGTTTTGAAAAAGCCCTCCGCCTCGCTCCTCGTCATGGTCTGCAAATCGCTCATGTGTCCTATGACATGCGTGCCATAGGGATGAGCCTTGTAAGCGACAGCCAGGAACTCTTCCATCAAGCGGCCCTGCGGTTGATTTTCAATGGCCATGCGGCGCTCTTCCATCACCACGTCCTTTTCCTTGTAGAATTCCCTTATCACGGGATTGCAGAAACGGTCAGACTCCATGAGCATCCAAAGCTGGACTTTGTTCGAAGGAAGACTGACGATATACTGGGTCGCGTCGAAGCTGGTGTAGGCATTGAAACCTGCGCTGCCGGCGTGCTTGTAGACTTCTTCGTACTCGTCATGAACCAGGTACTTCTGGGCCTCCTGCTGGACTTCTCTGAACCGGGTTTGCAGCTCTTCGAGGCGGGTCTGATCCGCCTTCTCACATTTTCTCTGCTCCGCCTTTATCGCCTCGTTAAGTTCGTCGATCCTGGCCATGACCTTAGCTTCGGCTTTAAAGTCTAAGGTGCCTATCGTCTTAGTTCCCTTGAATGCCATATGCTCAAAGAGATGGGCCATACCGGTTATGCCCAAAACTTCATCGACAGAACCTACGTTGGCGTATGTGTGGAACGAAACCACCGGTGCTTCGTGGCGTTCAAGGACGAGGAATTTCAGGCCATTGTCCAGTGTGAATTCGGTCATCCGCTGCTCGAATTCGGCCAGGTGCTGGGCGCGGAGCGACGTCGGGGCCAGGATGGCCATTGCAAAAAGCAAGA
>JBARPZ010000668.1:0-17288 GCA_049643445.1 Sedimentisphaerales bacterium | reverse complement strand
CCTGCTGGGCCTGATTCACAGAATCACCAAGGATACGCATTGATTCCTGTGGCGAATGAAATCCGACTCCGTTATTGGACGAAACGTAATCCCAACGAAACTGTGCATGTCTTAGTAGTCTCCGCGCTTCAGTTAGGTCTTCATCGGATATACCTGCCTGCATAGCCGCTGCTATGTCAAAGTGGGCCTTAACCAGGACTTCTTCAGCCGCAAGCATGGCGTTTGATGCCTTGGTCTGGATTGTCTCGATACGGGTACGGATTTGGTCTTCGCTCCAGCGATGACAGACACCACAACTATTGGAGATGTTAAGCAAGGGGCTTTGTATGTGATGGTCCGTAAATTTGACACCACCCTCCGTACGGTAGGGCATATGACAATCTGCGCATGAGACGTCACGATATGAATGAATACCGGTCAGATACAGTTCGTAATCAGGGTGTTGGGCTTTGACAATCGGTGTCCCGGATATCGGGTGTGTGTAATCAGAAAAGTCCAGGCTGTCATAATAGGTAATCATAGCTTCAACAGAGGTGCCGTTCTTCCAGGGCAATGTCAGGTAGTTTTTCAATCCTGCATCCTGGTCGTTTTTGAAGTAGTATTCCACATGGCACTGGGCACACACAAGCGAGCGCATCTGCTGGTGAGTCACCTCTTTCATGTCTGTGCCCATAGCTTTCAATGCTTCTGTCAAAACCGGACGTGTGATTTTTAACTCCATTGTACTGGGGTCGTGACAATCCTGACAGCCAATAGGGTGAGTGATTTCGTTTTTGAGGTCGTGGAAGTTGGCAGCGTAGAATTGGCTGACACCCATTTTGTTCATAAGGCGGGGCACATCTGTGCTCTTGCAAGTCCAGCAGGTGGCTGCATTAACGGGTTTCTTGATCCGCTTGGTATTTGTGACATCCTCGATGGCATAATAATGGCCCCGAGCCTGGAGATAGTCCTTGCTAAACCCATAGCCAGCAAAGAGGATTACCTTGTACGGGTCAGCATCGAGATAATCTCTGGGGAAGGCACCGCCGAATTTTGTCTTTGTGTCAGTAATTCGGGTTTTCAGATAAGAGTCATATTCCCGTGGATAGTTTTGTCCCCACTTGGCGTTGTCCGGCTCCCACTCGGCGATGGGCTTTAAGACCAAAGCGGGACGCTGGGCCTCCCAGCGTCGCTCCATAACGGATACCGCCAGCAATCCCAGCAGCACTACAATTACCGCTACCAGAATAACAATCATAATACCCATCCAGGAGGGAAGTTTTGCCTTTACCGACTCATTAGAACCTAAGCTTTTCGAATTTGATTCAGCCATTATGGTTTAACTCCTTTAATTATCCGCTTCAGCCCGGCATCAGGAAGCCGAGGTCTAAGCAAATGAGATGAAGACGACAGGCTCCGAACGGCGCCATGAATATTGTTATGGCAATCCCAGCACTTGCGTTCTGACGACGCTGCCAGACGAATCATTGCAATCTGGTTGCTGTGGCATCGCAGGCAATTGGTTTGTACTACAGGTACGGCCCGCTTTGAAAGCTCCAGCATCTGCGGCTCTTTGTGTAGAGTAAATACGTAGGAATGTTTGAGGCCGTCAACGGCCTTGAAAGCATACTTGGCCACAAGGTTGTTGTGGGGGACATGGCAGTCCGTACATAAGGCCACTCGGCCGTGACTGCCTCGCTGCCACGTTGCATAGGCATCGGTCATCACGTGGCAGTTCATACACGTTCGGGGAGCATCGGAAAGATATGATGCAGCATTGGCAATACGCGCCAGCAATACAACCATGCCTATACAAATACCGGCGGATGTGTATACCGCAATCTGCCAGCTTTTTGACAGACCGGCAAGTGTCAGAAATGACTTCAGTCGTTCAAACATTACCATATTACAATAGTAGAGTTTGACGATGAAATTTCAATTGCTAAATTAAAAGAAGCACAGCGAGGACTTTCTTCATTCAACGATGCTGATAGCTCCGGCACCAGAGAGGTGAATCTGCTTTTCAAGGCCTTTGGAGGACACAAAACGGTATTGAGCAGGTCCCTTGACCACCACATTGTTCTTGTCTACCACTATTTCAACATCCTGTTCGGGTTCTCTTTGCCGGATTATGCTGGCCAGAAGGAAGGCTTTTTCAAGCCCGTCGCCGGTCTTGTAATTTGCGACCTCATCCGGCTGGGCCAGCCGCCTGCCATCGTAGATTGAAGTACTGTTCATTTGTTCAAGCCACGCGTATACCTGGTCGGTTGACATCGACTCTGCCGTTTTTAGTGAGACGGGATTGCGTTCCACGGAGGCCTTTATGAAAGGGGCCCAATCACAGGTTTCCATATCACGATACGTATAAAAGGCAAGGTCGGCGGTGGAATTGCTCTGGCGCACCTGTTGCAGATAGTCAATTATCTGCTCTCTACTCTGGTCTACCGTGATTTCGATGGGATTGGCAGGAATAAAATTCTTATCCGATGCAGGCAGCTTCGCTTCTATGTGTACAAAATCAGCTAACTCGTCTACAAGCTGTTGCGCATCGTTGACAATAGGCTCAATATATTTTCGTAATATTTCTCTGTCTTCCTGTTTTCTCACATCAATGTTTTTCTTTTCTATTAACTTTTCAAGCTCGTCGCAGCGAATTCTGCCGGGCAATTCATAATGGACAAAATCCTCATCTGAAACCTCAGCAAGCAATTTTTCATGCGTTGCATCAGCTATTCGGAAGTTGCTCGTGTGCTCGTAATGGAAGAGCGTTTCGGCTTTTAAGAACTGCGGCTGTCCGTGACAATCCCGGCAAAGCTGGAAGAATTTTTGATACTCATGATGAGACCGCAGGAAATTGGCAAAGATCGGCAGCGTCAATTCTGTTGACAGGTACGAATTAAGCCGCCTGGTAAAGTGCTCATAGGCTTTCCTGTCTATTGTTGCATCATCATACATACAATGCACATAGCCGGACGAGTGTGTTATGATTGTAACGTTTTCGTTCCGCAGCGCCCGCTGGGCTTTGTTGGATATAGCGGTACCGTTAAACCACATCGTTTTCGTAACGAGCCTTCTATTATTGGTCAAGACGCCGTCCTGCATGTCGATGAAGTTCTGTGAGTGAAGGGGGGTAAGTATCATATAGATATCTTCCAGAGGTATTCGGCATACGATAAACGCCGCCGCCACATATAAAGCCGCAAGCGATACACATTCACCGGCTGCTGTTCTGTAGCCTTGCTTGAGGCGAAAGGCATTCATGGCCTCAATAGTTTCGGTCTTCCAGTATGGAATGATGTCACTATCATATTTATCAAGGCCGAAGTGCCTGCGGATATCCACGTCAAAATAATATTTGTCGCCGTGGTAGCCAAACAGAGCATTGCTCTGGCCGATATCATCGGACGAAATAAACTTCTCGAACCGTTTGAGCTCTTCGGCCTTGCTGGTAAGACCCCATGTTTCAAGGTCAAGATTAAACTCGAACTCATCCATTATGAATTGTTTGAGGCGCATTAATTTTTTATAGCTGCTTTTGCCCTCAAGTTTTTTGAAACAATCCAACTGACGCCATTGCCAGATAATCGGGCTCATAATATCAGCAAGAACCAGGCTGTACATCAATTCCGGAAACACGAAGATTTCCATATCCGAAAGCGTTATCGCAGAGGTATATTTTTCCAGTTGTTCTGAATTCATTCTCTATTAGCCCCAATTACTTTTTGGCACAGACTAACCAACTGTATTTTAGGCCCGGGCACACAAATTGCAAAGCCTAAATTTCCCCCGTTTATGCTGGAACTATTATGTTATCGCTTGAACCAGCTTTGAGTTCGCAGGCATATCTTAACCAGCATGAGCATTACGGGCACCTCAATCAACACTCCCACAACGGTTGCCAGCGCTGCACCGGAAGACAGGCCGAAGAGCATTGCCGAGGTGGCAATGGCAACCTCGAAATGATTGGATGCTCCTATCATCGCAGATGGCGCAGCATCTATGTATTGAAGTTTCAACAGCCTGGCCAGGCCATAGCCGAGCCAGAATATCACATTAGTCTGGATGAAAAGCGGAATCGCAATCCATAGAATTGTAAGAGGATTTGAAAGAATCATATCACCTTTGAAGGAAAACAGCAGCACCAGGGTAACCAATAAGGCAATAATCGTAACAGGCGTCAGCACGTGCAGAAACTTCTGCTTGAACCAATCCTGTCCTTTGGTGGCTATAATCAATTTTCTTGAGAAATACCCCGCCACCAGGGGAAAAGCTACGTATATAGCGACCGATAGTAATAATGCCTGCCAGGGGACGGGCAATCTTCCCATACCCAGCAGGAATCCACCCAGCGGGCCAAAAAGCAACAACATCGTGAGAGAATTGATTGCGACCATTACCAGGGTGTGGCCATCATTGCCTTTGGCTAAATAGCCCCAGACAAGGACCATTGCGGTACAGGGCGCAATTCCAAGAAGAATACAACCCCAAAAATAGCTGCGCCAAAGCGGCACTTCAAGCATCTTGACGCCTTCAACGAGTACAACCTTTCCGACACCATGCGTTGCTCCCACGTCGAGATTCAGGCCGAAGGGAATCTTAACATGGTCAATCGCTTCCGGTCCTATGAAACTATAAAATAATGTGCCCAGAAAAAACAATGCGATTGCATACATTGTAAAAGGTTTAATTGCCCAATTGACAAAAAGCGTCAGTCCCACAGGTTTTATGCTTTTACCCGCCTTGAGGACCTCGGCGAAGTCAATTTTCACCATAATCGGGTACATCATAAAGAACAGGCAAACCGCAATAGGTATCGAAACAACAGGGGCCTTGTTAACATAAATTGCCAGGCTATCGAGATATGTGGCAATGCCTGGAGCTACCTTACCTAAAACAATACCTGCGACAATACAAAGGAACACCCAGACTGTGAGATATTTCTCAAAAACATTAAGCCCCTTGGTTTGTTTTGTAATACATGCTTCTGCCGTCATAGCTTTGACTCCTGTTCCTGATTACAATTCTTTGTTATCCTTAACTACCGCTGAGGCAAGTTTGTCCATCTCGCCAGCAGCACCTTTCCTTACCATTTTGCCGATAGAAATAGCTTCCTGTATTTCATTATCATTGACACCATTCTCAAGAGCTTTGTTCAAATGGAATTTGAGGCAAGGGTGACAATTTGCGGAGACCGAAGCACCTATTGCTATAAGTTCTTTTATCTTAACATCCATCATATCAACTTATCTCCTTACTGGCCATTTGCTAAAATTTCCGGAAGTTCTTCCACAAAGGTCTTTATTTGGTCACGAACTTTGCGGAATTCCGCCATAATCTCTTCTTCACTGCCGGTCGCGAAATAAGGGTCGTCAAATGCTTTGTGGAAGAGCTTTGCCCGGCCGGGAAATACAGGGCACTGCTCTCTGGCATTATCACAAACCGTAACGACATAATCAAAATCTATAGCCACAAGCTCATCAATGTGTTTGGATGTGTGACCTGAAATATCAACACCTGCCTCGGCCATCACTTTTATCGTCTTGGGATTAACTCCAATTGGGCGGATTCCTGCAGAGTATGCCCCAATAATATCAGACTTCAAATGGTTGGCCCAGCCCTCGGCTATCTGGCTGCGACACGAATTACCCGTACAAAGAAATAAAACATTGATTCGATTTGCCATAATCCTACGTTCCTTTTGGTATTTAGTAAAATTAACTTTGTGATGCCGGTTTAATTAGTATAGTCATTTTCCTGTGTTTGACCAGTAAACTAATGCTCACTTGGTTATCGGATACGTTGTACAACAGGATATGCTGTCTTCGAAGTCCAGTTTAGAATTTTGCCAGGAAATAAAAACCCGCAGCGATAAGCAGAACTCCAGCTATGATTCTTACGGCAGTCTCGGCTTTCTTTACCTTGATTGCCGATTTACCAAAGGACACTCCCAACATTATTGCAGCAAACGGCAAGCTGAAGCCGATCGCATAGGCGATAAGTATCGCTATCGTCCAGAAGGTATAGCCCTGCAGGACAGCTACTCCCAACACGATTAAAATCCCCGGATTGCAGGGCATAGAGCACACGCTGATGCCTCCTCCCACGACAAGGCCGAAAATCGCCGCGCCAAAGAATCCTTTCGGCTTGGACCTGTCCCGAGACATACTTAACTGAGGCAGCTTAAAAGGTAATAATTTAAGTGCAGCAAGACCAACAAAGATAGCGATAAGTCCGGCAAAGACCTTCCAGTATTTGCCTAACGTAATTTGAGCAACATCGCTTATAAAGCTTGCCACACTTCCAAGAATGACAGTCGCGATAATTGTACCAAGCATGAAAAATAGTGCAGCAAACAGACTGGCTCGACGGTTATCGTCCTTTCGTGTGCCCGAATATCCTGCTACAGCTCCCAATATTGGGAGAGTACAGCAGGCGCTTGCTATTGAGCTGAACAGGCCGAGGAGAAATGAGAAAGGGAGCGCTGCAGGACCGATCCCGGTCTGATCAAGGACGTTCTTGGCCCATTCCATTACCGACTGGACCCATTCCATGGTTTATACTCCCCGTATTATTTAGGACGTAAAGGTACACAAACTGAAGGATCAGCACCCGGCGGACAACAACTTGAGGTTGCTCTTGATGCCCCAACAAATGCCTGCAGGAGCTTTGCCTCGTTGATCTCGCCCGTGACACCGCTCATCCCGCGACCTTTTACCATAGCAAGCACGCAGGGGATTGGAAACTGCTTTGCTAACTGCGCATAATTAGGTGCACTTTTTTCAAGTGTGAAAGCCGTAATGCGAGTTCCGTTCGACTGGATTTTCCTGGCGGCTGCTTCGATCTCGCTGGTAACAGGCTGCATTTGTTGTTTGTTCTCGGTGGCAAGAAAGATGAAGACTGCGTCAGTGTCCACGGCTACCTGGTTGAGTGAAGCAAGGGAAATAAGGGGCTTACCCCACAGAGTTGGCTCAGGGGCACCAGACGCCGGTTCAGTTGCTGTGGTTTTGGCGGTGGTAGAACTGACTGTGCCGGCTTTGGACTTGTCAGGTGTCTCCACGTTTGGCGACGAAGGAGTATCCGAGCTTACTTCAGGCTGGATTGTGGCAAATAGCTGTTTCGTCTGGTCAGTCGTCGAATCTGACTTGTTCATAATTGAACGTGCCAAAACTACGCCTGCTGCAACCACAATAATGACAAATACCAAGAATTTCCAACTTTTCCCACTGCTGCCGGAATCGGGTGGACAACAATCTCCGCCGCCGGATGATGTTGAACAACACGCCTGCGCTTCGTCCGGAGTTTCCTGTACGGTTTTATCAGAACTATCATTCTCAGCCATTTCATTTCCCTTTCACCAGTATTCCTGTTATTTCCTTTGGAGAGTGGTTAATTTATTATTTAGTTTCGGTTTTTTGTAGCAATTACACAGCTCATCCTTGTCTATTTTGCAAACACGCTTAACTTGCCTGGCATCTGCAAGTATCTGTTTGTCCTTAGCAAGGCTATTTTGGGCCCATCGAATAGCCTGAATTGCCTCTTTTGGTGAGTTTTCGTCAGCCAGTCGATAATACATCCATCTGCCTTCTTTACGGCTTTCAACCAATCGTGCCTGACGCAGAATGGACATATGCTTGGAAACAGTGGACGGAGCAAGTCTCAGCATTTCAATCAATTGACAGACACATAGCTCACCTTGTGAAAGCAGCATCAATGCCCGAACTCTGTTTTCGTCAGACAAAGCCTTTGCAATATTTATAAAATCATACATCTATATATCCCTTATACTTCGCCATGTAACGAATTATACAAAACACTTTTCTTCAATGCAACATATATTTTATAGAAAATTTACCGGTGATGATTGTTTTTTGGCCTAAAAGCCCTTATCTATTAAAACAAATTGCATACAACTCACAAAACTCACAGCCGCTACGCTGTTGCCCCGTACAGTCATCCAAAATCCCGATTCTGGTCAATGCAAAATCATACTTTACAGGGTCGTTAGGTTCAATCTTTGTGAAATTTTTTGTTATTTTTAATGCTGTTGATAAAGAAACGGTTTTACGGTCATGGAACCCTAAAATCCTGCACAATCTGGCCATATGCACGTCAACCGGCACAATGAGCTTGGCTTTATCAACTGATTTCCATAATCCCACATCAACGTCATCATCCCGTACCATCCATCGCAGGAAGAGGTTGAGCCGTTTGCAGACACTGCCGCCTGTAGGGCTGGCTAATAAGTATTTTAAGCCACGACTGATTTGACCATTGTGAAGGCCGGCATACTTTTCTTGCAGCGTATTGCAAAATTTCGACAACGCAGGAATGATATTCTTATCGCCGGGATTGCAGCCCTGAATAAAATATTCCTCGATGCCGGCATATTGGTTCAGGACTTTCTTCAACAATATCAGCAAATCCGAGATGTGCTGATCCGTTGTGAAACGATGTTTGAAACCAGTCAGGCTCCGGCGCTCCGCTTTGCCAAAATCTCTCACAAACGCATACGGACTTTTTCCCATACGTCCTAAGAGGTCGGCCAGGCTTTTTTGGATCTGCTGTACTCTGCCGTACGCAAGGTCAGCGGCCAAAAGTGCAACAACCTCCATATCCGAAGGATTGGAGTACTCATATACAAATTGTAACGGGTCGCTGCCGATAAATTCCCGGCGGTTATAGCGGGCGTAAAGTGCTTCCAGGCAATCTTTTATCTGGGCAGTTCGTTTACTCACCGAGCATCAATACTTTCGTTTTGTGTATAAGGCAATATGTCCTAGAGCAATTCACCAAATGCAACTATGGTCTTTTTCATATAAACGTATTCGTTCGGTCTAAGGCCCAGCCACTGTGGCTAACAATTCTTCGATGTTCTTACGCTCTATCTCTTCCATGCGTTCGCGCTTTTTCAAAAAGTGGTCGTACATGGCCACCTCTTCCTGCGTCCATGCGTTGGCCTCAATATAGTCCCCACAATATGGCACGAGCAGGTCAATCCAGCAGGCAATCTTGTCCATCTCTTCCTGCGAGAGTTCAACATCCTCATGTCCCTTTTCAAGCATAGTGATGAGTTTACTTTTAGCGGCGCCCTTGTAGTAGGGGGGCAGCATTGTGGGGACCGACATATTATTAATCCAGTTCACAAGCTCACCGTCCTGGTTGCCTTTATAATAGGATTGGGGTGGTCTTCCCTCCGGGCGGGCCTGGGTCAAAGCCAGATAAGACTGGCTCCATTTCCGCTTGGAAGTCTTGTCGATAACTTGATTGCCCGATAGACCAAAAGGCTCTGTTTCTCCGCCTGTATGGCATTTGATACAGTGACGGTCAAGAATCGGCTGAATTTCTGCATTGAAACTAAAACCGCGAGACGGGCCATAAAAGGATTTGAGGGATTCGGGGCCTGCTCTCATTGCCAGAGTCTGCCGGCTAAGTGCAGGCGTCTCACTTTTATTCTCGTGACAGCCAACGCACGAGAATGTCTCCCCCGGCTGCAGCGTGGACCAGCTCCGCATGGTCTGAACAGTATGGCCCTTTCCATCCAAAGCTTGAAAATAGACCGGTGTTTGTACCGGAACGGTAAACATAGCCGAGCCGTCCGCATACACGGTAGCGTCACCTAATACTACCTTGACATCCCAACTGGTGTTACCCACGCCGACCGGTGTACTGGACAGTGAACCACCGCCAGGCCCACTATTGCGGGTATCGCCAATACCAGCCGCTCGATATTCTAAAGCAACTACGCGAAGTTTCTTAACAGTCCCTCGCGGAATCCCCTGTAAGCCGGGCCCGATGTACACATCCTGCACATAATACGTCCCTGTCTTCTTGCGATAGTCCACGAGACTCGGCCGAACGTGCGGCTTCCTGCGCGCGACAACAGGTATCGGTTGATTACAGGAAATCTTTGAATCTGTTGCAAGCAGTTCCCGCCGACCGTCAATTGTCATAAAGTAAATAGCATAAGGGCGAAAATACTGTCGATTCGGGCTGCCTTGCGGGTCGTATGTTACCAGAAATTCCGTCTCGCTCAATGGATATGGGTACTGAAACTGGTCACCTTCCTGACCATAAGAATCGACACGGACCGCCCGTGCCTCGCGAACCGGAGCGATAAAATGAACGCCGGAAGCCTCCTGTCGTCCCTTGCGGTTATCGATAATCGCAAGCTTGCCTCGCTGATGGGAATGATGTCCCGAGAGAACGGCCATTACTTTTTGTGTGCCCGGGATAGAACGAGCGTGCAGGATTGTGGTGGGAAACCACGAGTCGTTGCCATAGAACTCGGTTTGAGCGGTTCCGTCGGGATTCATCTGAAACAGTCCCTGTACATAAATCTGGCCCCGGTCGTTATATTCCCAGCGCGTGTAAATTACACGTCCATCCTCAGTAACAGTGGGCAAGTTCGTGTGGACCTGGTCGAATGTCAGCCGCCTCAGATATTTCCCATCTTTATCACATATATAAAGATTGCTGACCTCCGTCCACCAGCAATCGACTATCTGCACGCAGCGTGTGGAATTGAAGATAATATTTCCATTGGGCAGATAAGCACCTTCGTAATCGGCAAATCCGAGTCCGAATGTCAACTGGCGTACCTTGCCGGTTTCCACCTCCATCTCGTAGAGGTGATAGTCGTCCCCTCGGTCGGATTTTTTCCAGGCAAACAGAATACGTTTGCCGTCGTAGGAAACATCCGGGTCACGGATGACACCATCAGGCTCATTGATTAGCATTCGTACTTTGCCATAGCAGCCCTCCATTTCCAACAGGCAAAGAGCCGAACCCGGGATAAAATTCCGCTCATGCTGTGCATCGGACTGGGCCTCGGTGTACGCATAATGTGAGCCGCCCATGTTGAAGTGCTTCGTAAAAACGATCTTCTTACATTTGCGAAGAAGCGGCTGTAGACGAATCTCTCGACGCTTTTCACACGCCTCGATATACAGGTTTAGCCACTGCTGGTCACTTGATGGAACGTTAGACCGGTAGAGCTGCTCGAAATCAGCAGCCAATTTCTTGCCTTCTGAGCCAAGTTCAGCCAGCACCTTACCTATAATCTTTCTTTCGATATCAGTGCTGGTGTCATTGCCAAACCACCTGTGAAAGTCCATCCCATAATCCTGATTTACCCAGTCGCATTGGATGGGAAAGTCCTCTTCGACACGTTTCCACAGCTTTTTTTGCGGTGTCTCGGTTTTCTTAAGCACTCTGCGTGATGCCAGTATAGTTTGCTGCCATGTGTCCTTTTTTACATACAGGTTGGAGATGTCTCGCTCGCCGGTCGCATCTGCGCTGGATAGCAGCAATATACTTGCCAACGCTGCGAACACAATGAGCAGGAATACGCTTTTTGTCTTATTTTGCCCTCTTCTCATCTTTGATAGTACTTTGAAGGGTAGGAATAATATGTTCACACCTTTTTCTTTTTTAAGCTTGCCTGAACTTCAATCTTTCGTCGTTATCATAGCGGAATCAGCCGGTCATTTCAAATGCTTTCTTCAAACAGTGGTACATTGAGGTGCTATAATTAAACTTGAAGCAAAAGTCTTTTATCCGTCTGCCTGCTCTCTTATAATGGTCATAGTTTTAGAAATAAGGTTTTGTGAGAATACAATATAGTTATGAAAGTGCTAATATATGGCGGTGGTGCAGTCGGGCTTGGTATTGCCAGTTTCCTGCTAAAATCTAAAGACCAGGTTGATATTATCGCAAGAGAGAATACAGTCTCGGCTCTGCGCAAGCATGAACTTATAAGGACAGGAATCTGGGGTGATTATTGTGCAGAGCCGGCAGCTTTCGGCAGTTACACATCTCTAAGCAAAATCGGAACAAAAACCTACGATTATATCCTGGTGTGCACGAAATCTTTTGACTCCTCTAACGCGGCAAAGGACCTGGCTCAGTACGACTCTTTGTTTGGCGAGAAGACAAAAATCGTCCTTTTTCAAAATGGGTGGGGTAATGCGGAAGTTTTTCTGTCCTTTTTTGACAAGGAAAAGATTTATAACGCGCGTGTAATAACAGGATTCAGCAGACCGAAAAAAAACGAAGTCACTATAACGGTCCATGCAGACTCAATTCATATCGGCAGCTTATTCAGCAATGACTTGGCGTGTATTGAAAACTTATGCCACTCTATAGACAAAGGCGGCATTCCCTGTGAAGCAACCAGCGAGATCGAAAAAGACCTCTGGGCTAAAATGCTCTACAATTGCGCTTTGAATCCTCTCGGAGCTATTCTCGACGTTCCGTATGGAGTATTAGCAGAACGCGAACCTTCTCGAATTATAATGAAAGGCATCGTAGAGGAAGTTTTTGAGGTCATCAAAGCGGCAGGTTATGAAACACATTGGCAGTCACCAAAGGATTTTCTTGAAGTTTTCTATAATCAACTTGTGCCTGATACAGCCGAACACAAATCTTCAACTTTGCAGGACATCCTCGCCAAAAAGAAGACTGAGATTGATGCATTGAACGGAGCTGTAATTAAACTGGCTGAAAAACACGAAGTGCATGTACCATATAACTCGGCCGTCTATAATATAGTAAAATTTATCGAAGCTAAATACTCTTAGGATTCCTCCTCAAGAAAATGAGCTTTGAGCTCTCGGAGAAAAAAATGTCTACAGATTCGAAATGGAGTGGTTTCAAATATGCCATGTGTAATGAGAGCATGGCTGAATTAAGCTGGGAAGAGCAGTGCCGGATTGTTAAAAGTGCAGGCTATAAAGGGATTGAAATTGCAGCGTTTACATTTGTTAAAGAAGGTGTAGAGGAGATAAGCTCTGATAAGCGCAAACAAATGGTTTCAGTCATGAAGGACGTTGGCCTTGAGTGTGCAGGAATTCACTGGTTATTAGCGCCGCCGCCCCAAGGATTACACTTTACAACACCCGATATTGATGTCCGCCAAAAAACCATTGATTACCTTGATAAACTTATCGATTTCTGTGGCGACCTTGAAGGGCCCTGCATGGTTTTCGGTTCTCCAAATCAACGTGGCACAATGGGAATCCCCATTGAAGAGGCAAAAAAATATTTTGCTGAAGGTCTTGCCAGGGTTGCTGACCATGCTAAGAAGCGTGGTGTTAAGATACTAATCGAACACTTACCTAACTACGCAACAGATGTTATCAATACTCTTCAAGAAGCATTGGAGTTAGCTAAACAAATTAACCATCCGGCGATTCAGATTGTGTTTGATTTCCATAACGCCGTCGACGAAACGGAACCTTTTGATGTCCTGCTGCAAAAGTACTACGAGAATATTGAACATATTCACATACAGGAAATGGACGGCAAACACATGGGAACCGGGACAGGGATTAATGACTATGCAAAAGCCTTTCAAACGCTTAAGAATTTGAAATATGACAAGTGGATATCCCTGGAAGTATTTGATTTTTCGCCCGGCGGCAGAAAAATTGCCGAAGATTCGATGAGTATTCTAAAGCAAATCGAAGGCAAATTGCCGTAATTGCCTTAGATACATAGGCTCCCGGGTATTATCTCTTCTGCGTTTTTATCCCTGACATATTTAAGGCAAGTTGGGCGGATCCTTTACCTTGCGGCCGGCTGCCCAGTATGCACCGCGGACGACAAGACGCTGGAAGTGAGGATTTTCCCAAGCATTGCGGTCATGGCCGTTACTCGTATAGAAGACCCTTCCTTTGCCGTAAGACGATACCCAGCCCATCGATTGTCTCTCGTTACCGCGATTCATCCGAGTCAGAGAGCGCATCTGGGCATTACGGTGGTAGTTGTGAGCATAGGTCTCATCCTGAATTTCAAAATCCTTCAGGCCCTTGGTGATTGGGTGCTCATGGTCATAGATATAGACGGTGAACGTGCCGCCGCCGTGCCCGGAGAAACGTCCACCGACCATCTCCCAGTATCGGTCGCAGTTCTTAAACGAGTCCGTGGCACTGTGAATACCAACATAGCCGCCGCCGTTCTGGATAAAATCGCACAGACCATTTTCCTGCTCTTTAGTCGGTTCCATTCCGGTCGTATACTGCATGATAATATCAAACTGCTTGATGCGTTCTTTCAGGTCGTCGAGATTTTCGGTGAACGTTATCTCGAAGTCGCCCGTGCTTTCAAGCACGGTCTTGATGATAGGCGGACAGTCTTGCCAATCGTGCCCACCACCCCGGAAGAACATCACCTTGATTTTCTTATCTGGACCGGCTGCAACCAAAACTCCTGCCGCCACTACGACACACAACAACACCATGCCAATCAGTACTAATCTTTTCATTACTCAATCTCCTTATACTAAACCTTTCTTTCTTCGTTGTTAATACTTACACTAACGATCTGCTTACGAACATTTATTTACACCACATTTATTGATGCAATGATACAAAATGGATATAGGTAATGTCGAGGAAAAACATGGAACTATCAAACGGGCACTTGAAAAGCAGGGGATAAATGAGGCAGGACGGGAAGGCTTTAATGGTTTCATTTTCTAAATATCTTCAGCATGCGAGTCGCCTCTTTGTAGTTTGTCACTGTTTTGCGTCTTCCAGATGCTCTATGGTTAGTATGCCTGAATCTTCAGAGACATGCTTGATGCGCACGTACAAAGAGTCGCGGTGGCGCCATAGAATCTTCGCTGCCTTATCCAGCTTATAGTGAACAAGCTTCTTTCTGCTGTCCAGCCAGTGAGATTCACAGCAGTCGCACACACCACGTTTCTTATCATACCACCAAAGCTGAAAACCACCAAAGCCTTTATACTGGTCGTTTTTGATGCCCAAAACACACTCAGTATAGAGTAATTGTTTTATGTGCGATTTGTCCTTGACCTGTATTTTTTTCATTTTCGGAGCCTCATCAAAGGAGCACCGCGAAATCGCGCTCGTATAAGACCCACAAGGTGCAAGCAGGAGTTTCAAGCGGTGCTCCTTGTTATCTCCGTGTACCGCTTTTCTGTATGATACAAGATAATATTAACATTTTTCTTGTTGTAAATCAATAAAAATTGCGAAAAAATGTTAATTTTTTTGGGCCAAAATACCGCAAAACTACAGGAATTGCGAAACCGACCGCGATTATAGCCGGCACAAAACAAAAGCTGTATTCCTACCTGTCGGCCAGCATGGCAGGTTCAACCACGATTGTATCTGCAAACTTGGTGCTTCGTCCGGAAAGCTCGATACGCCCTCGGACTTCGGACATCTCAAACGTAATTCTTGTCTGGCCGATTGTTATCGTGACCTCCTGGTTTTTCACCTTTGCAACAGCTTTTTCCACAGAATTAACACTAACATCGGCCGCCGTTAAGACGTGCAGGAAATAGTCAACTTTTCTTTGCCGGGCCGGTGATATTTCGACACGGCATTGAGGCGCAGGTCCGGTGTCTCGCTTCGGAGCATAGGTTTTGCCGTCATAGTGATACAGTTTAGTTCCCGTAACGAGTTTTATCTCCGGATCAGGAGGCAGCAAAGTCTGGATGAATAATCGGCCTTTGCCATTGGTTACTACGAGGCCGTTCTCAGTTTCAGTTGGAACCTTCATCGTCTGGAGCAGCCAGGTCTTTCTAAGGCGAGGATTTTTTGAACACACACGGTCGAAGATGATAAATGTGCCGGGCCGCAAAAATACAATTTGCCGTGTGAAATACTCAAGTTTTTTCGGCGAGTACGACCGCTTACAGTCGCCGGCTATATACAAATAGTCTCCCTTATCTTCAAAGGCTAAAATATCTGCAATATCGTAGAGTTGGCGTCCTTTCTGCCAGTCAGCCGCGTCCGTGACAGCGCCGTTATGGTGCGGCCAGTTGTGATGCTGGCCGCCATCATTGCCCGATACAGGACCGGCGCGTATTCCGGGCCATGTTTCACACGGATCATGCACCAGTATCGTGTTATGGGCGATGGTGCGCAAGTAATAGTTGACATCGTGGTTTGAGCCAAACGCGTCATAGTGGCCGCCGTCGCCGATGAGTTCCTCGTACTTATAAATCAGAAAATGCCCTACATCCAGGTGTTGGTGTGCAGTAAAGCGGTCTCCACATTTGAAGAAGAAATACGTCGCATCTTCGTCCCAGGAGCTGCGCGCATAAACATAGCCGGGACCGCCGCTGATGTGTGACAATTTGAAAGCATTCAGGTCGGCTTTCTTGACAGTAGTGTCGCGCCAGAGGAAATCTTTGTACGCATAGACGCCGACGCTTGCGCGTGGCGTGGTTTCGTTGAAAGCATGCACAACCTGATGGCTCGAATCCTCACGGAAGTGGTTGACGAGGATGCGCCTGGCTGACAAGGTCTTATCACGGTCGCCGCCAAACGTCCGGCCTCCGCCGTCGCCCATAGGAACTGGCCGACGCGAGTTGTAAATCTTTATGCCGGGATAGGCTTCGAACATACTCGCAACGGCCCGGTTGTTGAAAAAGCCCGGAGCCATAGAGTAATAGTCGATACCTCCACAGTACCGGGCCGCCTCGCAAAAGAAAAGCCACTCATACAGCCAGTAGTTGATATAGTAACCTTCGGCCCAGCCTCCACCTGCCCCCGCCAGCTCGAGGGCGGGAGCCGCACGGATGCGCCACTCTTGTTCGAGGGCTCTGAGGATCTCTTCCGCTCGCTCGTTTTCGTAAAAGGTCGCATAGCAGGCCAATCCGATACCCCAGTTTTTATACCCATACCAGCCATTATGGAACACATGCGTTTCGGAGCGGATGTTGGCATCGACGGTTTTGTTCACATACGCATGGAACTTTGCCCGTTCGCCCTGACTCCAGTACTCGTAGCACATGTCGTAGACAATTGCACAGCGCGCAAGGTCGTGGGCAAAGGTGACATGTCCTTTTCGGATAGGGCCGTCGACGTATTTCATTGCCATCTTCACGGCACGTTTACCCAGTTGCCCATCCTGCTCTATCGCACATACCAAAGCCATCGATATCATTTTAGCGTGGTCATCGGCGTCAAGCTCGCGCGCCACTCTTACAACGCGCTGATATGCCTCGGGGCGCTGTTTGGCCAATTCCTGAAGACGGTGACGGGAACCGAACAGCCGGGGATGGTCATTAGGAACAGAATGCCTTATGGTCTGAGCGGCCGCAGACTGAATGTAGCTGATAGACCACAGAAGAAACATGCCAACCCATATAACACCAGTTAGCCTGAATGTAACTCTTAATGTCTTAAAATTCATCGTATCCTGATTATGGCAAATTTTAGCAAAATACAATATCAGGGAGTAAACTCATCAGCACCGATATCGGGTTTGTCCTCGCGAGTCTCACCGTCAATATCACCGGTTACATCGGACAGTTGTTCAGCCCTGTTGATAGC
>JBARPZ010000667.1:0-1953 GCA_049643445.1 Sedimentisphaerales bacterium | reverse complement strand
GACCACAACGGCCTGAACAACCGCAACAGCAATCTCCGCCTTGCGACCTTCACTCAAAACTGCCAGAACCAACGAAGGCTCTCACACAAAACCTCAAAATACAAAGGCGTCCACTGGAACAAAGGATGTAAAAAATGGGCCACCCAGATACATTGCAACAACAAAAAATACTACCTCGGCTACTTCACAAACGAAACCGAAGCCGCCAAAGCTTACGACAAAAAAGCTGTCGAACTCCACGGTGAATTTGCATGCCTAAATTTCCCAGTATCGCCAGGCCGCTAAAGCTGGAGTTTATGCGCCGAAGCCGGTTCCTTTGTAGCCTTGGAGAAGAAGGTTGGCGAATACGGTACAAATCCGCCCGAAAATACCACGCCGAATTCGCTTTACTAAATTTACCGTGAAAAAAAGACAAAAAATGCAGATTCTCGACTGATTTGTCGAAAGATATGATATACTTATGAATTATCCATTGTTTTGGGGTGTATCGTAATGAGCAGAGAATTGTTCACCATGGGGTATGAGGGGACTACGATTGACACATTCATTGGCAATTTACAAGCCAAAAGAATCGACTGTGTCCTTGATATAAGGGCCCTTCCTCTCTCGAGAAAACCAGGATTTTCTAAAAAAAAGCTGGCGGAAAAACTCTGTCTTGTGGGCATTCGGTATATTCACTTGGCTGAGCTCGGAACTCCTAAGAATATTCGAGAGAAGCTCAAATCAACTCGTGATTACCCAACGTTTTTCAAAAAGATGGAGAGATATCTCGCTGGCAAGAGAGAAACTATCGAGTTAGTATATAATCATGTCACGAATAATCGGTGCTGTCTTATGTGCTTCGAGCGCCTTGCAGACCATTGCCATCGCAAAATGGTTGCAATACAAATTAAAGAACTAGCTGGAAACGGGCTTCAAATAAAGAATATATAATTCGCCTTTAATGGGGGCACATTTTGGCAATAGAGAGAAAAAAAGTATTAATAACAATCAAAGCCCCGCCGAATCCATCCAAAAAGCACCACGAAACCAATTGTTGCGCTGGAATCGATATTCACACTAAAAAATGGATAAGGCTATACCCAATACCATTTAGACTGCTCGACTATAATCAGCAGTTCCCAAAATACAGTGTTATTTCGGTAGATTGTCAAAAACCAACGAGAGATAAACGGATCGAGAGCTACAAAGTCAATCAAGACACGATCGAGATCCTAAGCTTTTTGGGGACCGAAAATAAGTGGTCACAAAGGAAAAATCTCGTTCTTTCCCCCCTGTCTCCATCTTTCTGCAAAATACTTGAAGACGTAACTATTCATAAATCACTTGGAATTTTCAAACCTACTGACATGCGGTTCCAAATAAAGAAATCTGTACAAAAAGACGAAAAGAAATATCAAGAAGCCTATAATCAGTATTATCTGTTTGACAAGAAATTGAAACCAATTGAGCAGATACCTTTCAATTTCTACTATAATTTTAAATGCAAAAATCTACCTAATTGCCCCGGCCATAAACTAATGATACATGATTGGGAACTTGTAGAAGCATACAGGCGTTGGCGACATAAGTATGAGAAACAGACTGTTTTACTATCCAAAATACAAGAAAAGTGGATGGACGACCTCTGCGGTCCTAAGAAAGATACTTACTTCTACGTCGGTAATATTTGGATGCGCCCAAAACAGTTCATGGTTCTAGGCGTGTTCTACCCCCCAAAACCTGAGCCAACTTTATTCGAATAATTAACTTGAAAAAATTAAAAAAAACTTGAAAACTAAGTACGTTGGGGCTGTTTAAAAAAAGTCTGCATTAAGCACCGTCTATTTTTAACAGACACTTTACTTCCGTCCTTGGGTCGTGAGTCTTGCGTCTTTGGTCTTCTTAATCTAATTCACCAATAAACTAATTCACCAATTCTCTAATCCTCTTCATCCTGAGCGCAGCCTGCCC
>JBARPZ010000666.1:0-3665 GCA_049643445.1 Sedimentisphaerales bacterium | reverse complement strand
GGAATTTGTAGTGGACGCAGCTGCGGACGACAATGTAACCATCTCACATTACTAAAAGATTATCCTCTGGCTCCTCTCAAGATAATCCTGTTACCATCGATCCAGTTCTTTCTGTACCATGTACAAGCTTCGAAACCATCGTTAAGTGATTCCATTTTCCCCTTTAGCGTCCTGCGGAAGTGTTCCAGTGTGTCTTTATGTTTCGGGTCACGAACAAGGTTTTGCATCTGGTAAGGATCGTTTCTGTTATCAAACAACAGTTCAGCTTTGTCAACTCGGTAGATGGCGTATGTGTATCGATTATCTCTTAGAGCGCGCCACTCATGGCCGTTTTCCCAGGCCGCACAGGCGCCTGTATTTTGCAGGAATGCGGCTTCGGGTTCAGGACCTTTTCTGCCGAACGCACAATGGCTCAAGTTCATACCCTCTACTTCTTTGGGAATATTCAAGCCCATCAAGGACAGAATCGTCGGCATTACATCCACCGTTGACAAGCAGGCATCGGAGACTAAACCGGCGGGGACCTTCTTTGGCCATCGAATCAGAAACGGGATACGAGCAGCCTCTTCGTAAAAGATGTTCTTGGCTCTTCTGCCTTGTGCGCCAAACATTTCCCCATGGTCCGAAGTAAATACAACGATAGTATTCCCGGCTAAACCGCTTCTTTCCAATGCATCCATCAGCCGCCCGATGTTTTGGTCAAGGTTGGCCGTCATCGCATAGTAATACCGACGCCAGCTCTCCAGCATCTTGCGCTGCCCCGGGTTGAGTCGACCCCAGCCGTCTGCATATTTGTCATTTTGGTCCTTGTAGTTGGGTGGATTTGGAAACTCAACGTCCTTGAACATTCCGGCGTACTCTTTGGGTACATTGTTCACCGACCAGGGATCATGAGGGGTGCCGTAGGACAGGAATGCCGCGAAGGGCTTGTTCGATTTGGATGCCTTACGAATAACGTCAATCATCATCCCGGTTTGTGCATCGGGCTCATAGACGTTTTTGCCGTAAAAAATCTTCTCCGGCGTATCGGTATGATAGTAGGCATTGTAGTAGTTGTGGTGGAAATTGTAAGCCGCCCAGTAGCCGTCAAAACCCAGTCGGTGGGGCCCCGGTGGTACGAAGCTGTTTTTCGGGTCGTGATGGTTACCCAATTGATTTGCATACAAGTGCCATTTACCTATGTAAGCCGTCTGATAGCCGCTGCCGGTCAACGTGTGGCCAAAGCATTTGTGGTCAGTTCGCATCCTAAGCTCGTTTATGACCATGCCGGTCGTGGTTGTGTATTTGCCGGTCATCAGAGAGGCCCTATAGGCGGCACACACGGGCGTGTTGGAAACCGCATTGCAGAAGTTGATGCCCTGTGACGCTAATTTGTCGATATTTGGTGTCCTGGCCCTTTTGTCGCCTGCGTACCCGCACTGCGTATAGCCTAACTGATCGGCAAAGATAAATAGAAGATTCGGTTGACGATGGTTTTTTGAGCTGAACTCTTGAGAAAGACTAATACCATCTTGTAGGGCCAGGCCGGCGGCTCCCAGCCCCATGGCTTTTACAAAATCACGGCGAGTACAGGTGGACAAACTCATTTTTCTACTAATCTTTTCGTTTCTCGACGGCTGCAGGGGCGCCAAATATACTCTTGAGGCGCTTGATATCGAACTTCGGTTTGCGGTCGTATGTATAGACTCCGTTGACCTCTTGTTCAACATCCGTTAATTGAGTGTACGTGAAGCCCACAATATGTGGATGTTTCAACAATATGTCAGTCAGGGCTTTGATACGGTCCTCGACCTGTTCTCTTGTCTTGCCGTATCCCGATTTGTTTCGCCCTTTACCGGCTTTTTTCGGTTGATTGAGATAGTCTTTTGTCCAGAAGGTACCGCCGTATTCATCCACAATATATGGTTGCCCTTCATAAGGAACAGACGCCTCAGGAACCCGGACAAAAGCATCCTCCGGTGAATCAGGTGATACGGCTGCGTAACGTTCTCTAAAGGTATCGGGATTCTGGTCGTAGTCGTGTACGGTGAAGATATCGGTCTCCACATGCACATAACCGCTGGCATCATTGATGGGTCGCGTTGGATCAATCGCGCGAGTCAATGCCACGATGGATTTGACCGACCGGCTATACGCCTCATAATTATTCCTGGCCGCGCCGGATGTTTCATTAAGTGGGGTCCACGCTACAATCGAAGGGTGGTTACGGTCACGCAAGACCACCTCTCGCCATTCGCGTTCCAGATTGAGGACTCCCTGCGGATTGCCAAACGAGTGGACTCGGCCCCAATCGGCAAATTCCCCCCATGTCAGGTAACCCAGCTTGTCGGCCCAATAGTGGAAGCGTTCTTCAAATACTTTCTGATGCAGCCGGGCGCCGTTAAAACCAACGGCCATCGACATCTCGATATCCGCCTTCAAAGCCGCATCGCTGGGTGCGGTCCAAATGCCATCCGGGTAAAAACCCTGATCAAGGACTAAACGCTGAAAGATCGTCTTGTTGTTTAGGTAACAACGATTACCTTCAATGTGAAACTTGCGCAGGCCCGCATAGCTCTTCACCGAATCTACTACCTTGTCGTCATCCACCAGCTCCAACCGAAGATCATAGAGATAAGGATCATCGAGGCCCCAGGGACGAGGATCCTTGACATTGAGAATCACAGAACTGCCGCTCTCGGCCGAGCCGCGCGATGAAGCAACCTTTTTGCCTTTTGGCGTCAACAGGGCGGCACGGAATTCAAGATTCCGCCTATAGTTGTTAACTGTAGGTGTTAGAACAAAACACTTTTCGTCAAGGTCCGGTACGATGTGAACTGATTCCAGAAAGCTTTTAGGCCTTGCTTCCAGCCAGACAGTTTGCCATATTCCGGTTACGCGGGTGTAATGTACGCCGTACGACTCGCGACGAGTGCTTTGTTTGCCAGACGGCTGAACTTCGGATTGCACGTCATCAAAGGCATAAACCACCAAATCGTTTTCGCCCTTTTTGACAGCGTCGGTTATCTCAAGGGCAAACGAGACACTACCGCCATAATGCCGCCCCACAGCTTTGCCGTTGACCCACGCGCGGCATTCGTAATCCACCCCGCCGAAATGTAGAAATACGCGGTTATCTTTCCAGTTCTTCGTCAGAGCAAAAGTCCGATGATACCAGACGGCCTTTATGAAATCCGTATGTCCTATACCTGATAATTTGCTCTCCACGCAAAATGGCACTGTAATCTTTTTATTGAATTTGAAGGCGCTGTTTTGCCAGTTCTCATTTAGTCCAATCCTGTTAGTGTCCATAGCAAAGTCCCACGGGCCGTTGAGATTGATCCATGCATCCCGTTTGAACTGGGGCTTCGGATGTTCAGGACGCGGGATAGACGACTTTGCCCCAAATGCAGAAGACGCTGCACCTGCGACCAAGAGGCAAAAGATTGTGTAGGCGATGATGGCATTCCTGGAAAAACGATGTGTACCTGATGTCATGTTTACATCCTCCTTTCGAAGACGATTTAAATCTTCATTTGTGCCTGTGCTTTGTTTTACATCACTGAGCAATGGCATCAGGACCACGTCGCCGTTAGGGCCGCTCTTGCTTTTCAAGTATATCAAACCTTCTCAAATGTGCAAGGCCTGCTTTGTTGATAGCGGAGAGAACCAATCATACCTTAATA
>JBARPZ010000665.1:0-1755 GCA_049643445.1 Sedimentisphaerales bacterium | reverse complement strand
TCAACGACGCCGATAGCCTTTGGGTGTGAATGATCCCGGGCTACCGTCCATTGCGTTCGATCACGTAGACGCCATTGATCCCATTGCATTGATGAAAGAAAATACTGCAATGTGCGAGGCGGCATTTTCGCTGCCAAAGCAATCGGCTCTATGCTTTTGCGAGGCAGGTCTGACAATTGCCCACTGACGTATGTCCGTAGATGCTCTCGCGGCCCGCTGCGCCCAAAACAGTCATCAAATTCACCCAGAAATTCTTCCAATTCACGTCCCATTCTTTTTACTTGTTTTGCATCCATGCCATTTCTCCTTATAAGCACCATGCTTATAAGGAGTTATCGACACACATAGTCTAACTTCTTGAGCCTACATTGCGCTGTGGTATTAGGGCCATCAGTGAAATTTGGATGATAATGTATAAAATCATGGCGAGAGAGTCTTTTAGGGTTCCGGGCGTGCTCTGCCGACATCAGGCAATGCTTTGCCGTCCGCGGCCTGCGGGTTGTGTCTGCATAGAGCAGAATTTCTAAATTGTTGATTTTGAGTTTCGCTTCAGAAAAACTGGTCACAGAGCCGAAAAATCAATAGAGACATGCTAAAGATTTTGACTATTCGCCGGAGATTTGGCGGTATTTTGTTGACTTGCTCTCTAAGATGTGGTATAAAATGGTGTTGCGGGCTAACCCCTGCGGTGTTCGTATAGAAAGTATGTGTTTGAAAGAACCGATACCCGTACTCAGGGAAATCAGGTCTTGATGGATCGGAAAAGCCTACTCGATAGGACTTTCGGACACAAGTAACGATTGCCCACTTGGAAGTAATGGGTTCTTTTCGAACGCTTTCTTACGGCACTCGTGGAGGAGGGCCGCGCAACATATAAAAGGCCTGTATCTTCAGGCCTTTTTTATTTGGTTTTAGCGATAAAAACAGCATATCACGATGCTGATATGGATGTTGTGCTGAACCGCTTTATTACGTAGTCTTATTTCAGGTGATATCAGAGGACTGCGGATGCCATCCCTTTTATAATCCTATTCCATCAAAAAGATGTGTTATGGGACGCATAAAACCTGCTTAAACTTGCCTGTAGCTCTGATTTTTCCGGTTAAGCTGAAGAAAAGATTGGTCGATTAAAATGACATAAAAGCTAAGGGGGAGCCTCTCTCTGGCTTACGTTGTTAGTATTTATTATTAAATGATTTACGTTATGGAGGCCAGGAAATGCCTACAGTCCGAAGCTTCACAGTTTTGCCCACACTGCCGGATATCTTGAAAGACCTTGATGTTGTCGCCAGAAATATGTTTTGGTCATGGAATCCTGAGTTCATAGAGCTCTTTAAGCGTATTGACAGCAATTTATGGTCGGCCTCCGGCCATAATCCTGTCAAAATGCTGGGCAGTGTTTCGCAGGCAAAATTGGATGAATTAGCTGGAAACCAAGGTTTTTTGGGCCAATTACAGCGAGCTGATGAAAAGCTTAAATCATATTTTGAGAAACCTACCTGGTATGAAAATGTATGCCCAAAATGCGACAATCCTACGATTGCATATTTTAGTGCAGAATTTGGAATCCATGAATGTTTACCTATTTATGCCGGCGGCCTGGGAATCCTGGCTGGTGACCACTTAAAGAGTGCTTCCGACCTCGGCGTTCCGTTAGTAGGCGTTGGTCTTTTGTACCAGAAGGGTTACTTCCGTCAGTATTTGAATATCGACGGCTGGCAGCAGGAAATATATGTCGAGAATGATTTCTATAAC
>JBARPZ010000664.1:0-35061 GCA_049643445.1 Sedimentisphaerales bacterium | reverse complement strand
TTACCTAACGGGCCGGTGACATTAGCAATTTCATCGCCCTGCTGCATATCAGCCATTTCTGCAGTAGTCTTGCCGACACGCTGCCAGATTAGACGGATAGTGCCCCTTTTGGGGTCGACATCAGCGATTGTTAGGGGAATCCGCTCGCTGTATTCATTATTTATACTAATAATGGCAAATTGGCCCGGCTTTCTTGCTTGCGCAACAAGCGGAGCTTCGATATCGGCAGTGAAAACATCCTCTGAGAGCTGTCTTTTGGATACAATTTTATGAGACACCTTTTACTTCCTCTATATAAGAATCTCGAAAAACCATTATTATCACACATAATAGAGCATATATCAAGCCTCATCACAAAATATATTGTAGAATACCGGTTTGCTTAGGAGATTTGTCAGAAACTAATCGACGACCTGCTGTTCAAGGTCTTTGGTCAGCTCTACTTTTTCCTCTTTCGGCTTCAGAGGCGAAACCGTAGACTTGCTTTTGGTCGACACTTCGACAATTGGAATGGGTGGTTGTTTCTGCTGTTCAGCTTGAGGTGATCCGGCCACGTCGGGCTCGGCCAGGGCAAGGATGGCTTTTTGAACGGCCTCTTCGGCGGGCTCATCTGTCAACGGACGTAAGTATATCGAAGATAAAGAGGCACGTTGTTTAGCAAAAACCAGTTTTTCCCGAACCAGTTCCAAAAGTGCCAGGAATAATCCAATCATTACGACACGGTTAGGCTTCGACTCAAAGATACGTTCGAAACTTGTCGGGCCTTCTGTCTGCAAGCGGTGCAAAATCTCTATCTGATACAAATCAATAGGAGTATCGTCCTTGATGTGCCTTATGGCACGATCCGCACCAGTAGCCTGCATGAGCGAAGCAAAGGCCTCCAGCAGGTCCCAGACACTTACACGGTCGATGTCAATCTGCGGCTCGGTGTCGGGATTAAGACCCTCGATAATGCTGTCGGGACGCGGGAAACGTTCCTTATGCTTATCGGCGGCGTCATTGAGCAGATTAGCGGCATCTTTGAACTTTTTGTATTCGAGGAGCTGACGGATAAGCTCTGTGCGAGGATCGGACAAATCGTCGGCCTCTATTTGGTCAGGTTCTGCTTTCGGCAGGAGCATTGCCGATTTTATCTGCATCAACGTAGCGGCCTTTACCAAAAAGTCGCCGGCTAAATCAATGTCAAGGCTCTTCAGCATTTCGATGTATCGTATGTACTGGTCGGTGATTTTGGCAATGGAAATGTCGTAAATATCAACCTCTTCCTTGCGTACCAAATATAAGAGCAAGTCCAAAGGCCCTGCAAATATGTCAAGATCTACGCGATAATCAGCCAATTAAGGTTCCTCTTTTTTTTCGCGAGATTCCAGGATTTCCCGCGCTTGCTGTGCATTTTTTTCAAGGACCTGCAACTCCGGTCCTTCTATGGCAGATATCGGATATAAATTTGAAGCATTATCGCCGGTCACTACTGCCTCGATTTCATAATCAGCGAGTAATTGTTTCGCCATCTCGGCCTCAATATAATCCGGGAACTGCGCAATTGTAACAAGTTTATCGTCCACGATTAAGCTCCCAATCCCACGGCCTTTCGGGCCTGAGCGAGCGTTTTGGCGGCTACGGCTTTTGCCCGCTCAGCACCCTTAACAAGGACTTCTTTGACATAATCGATATTCCCTTCAAGCTCGGTCCTTTTCTCCCGGAACGGCTTGAAATAATCTATCAACAGCTCCGCGAGACGTTTTTTAGCCTCGCCATAACCCATTCCTCTACCGCGGTATCTTTTCTCCCACTCTGCTAACTCTTCGGGAGAAGCGACCAGCTTCAAAAGTGCAAAAACGTTGCATTTATCAGCATCTTTGGGCTCATCAACCGGTGTCGAGTCGGTAACGATACGCATGACGTTTTTTCTGAGGCTTTTTTCGGGCTCAAATATCTCGATGGTATTTCCATAGCTTTTGCTCATTTTTTGGCCGTCAGTACCCGGTACGACAGCGACTGATTCGATGATATGTTCGCTTGGAACGGTGAAAATTTCGCCATAGGTGTTATTAAAGCGGATGGCGATATCACGCGTGACCTCAATATGCTGCTTCTGGTCAGCACCCACAGGAACCAAATCGGATTTGTAAATCAAAATGTCAGCCGCCTGCAGAACAGGATATGCAAACAGGCCGTGATTCGGACTGATGCCCTGAGCGACTTTTTCCTTGTAGCTTGTGCATCGCTGTAAAAGCCCCATTGGGGTGACGCAGGAAAGCAGCCAGGTCAATTCGGTCACCTCAGGCACATCAGATTGCCGCCAGAAAACGGTTTTTTCTGTATCAAGGCCCAGGGCCAGATAATCCATTGTGGCATCAAGCGCACGCTGAGTCACTTCTGCAGGTGTCGGATTGCTGGTAAGAGCATGGTAGTCCGCAATGAAATAAAAGCAATCGTGCTCTGCCTGCAGTTGAATGTGCTGGCGCATGGCCCCAAAGTAATTGCCTATGTGCAGGCTGCCGGACGGTTGTATACCTGAAAGAACTCTCAAATTAGTCTCCTGACATCAAGAATACGAAAATACTACGAAAACTCAGCCTAAAGATAACAGTATTTGAGGCAAATGTCAAAGATTTTGAGTTCGATTTAGCTCCTGGCACAGGGATTTACTCCATTTTGCATCTTCAGGCAGGCCTATGTAAAGCTGCCATTATTGATTGTATAGATATGGTGACCTTGCCAGGCGCGATGAGGACACTCTGTCCTAAACAAAGTCAAAAGCCTGAAAACACTGACACTCCGACCCCTGCACAAACCAGAAGCGCCCCGAGTCATCGGCCTATCGCAAACACCATGACTGGGATCCCAAATGCTCCACTCCGCGTTTGGGATGATTCCTAATTTTGCACTAAACCGCAAAAAGGCACCAGCATCCCCGAAGAGCTGGCCCCGACAATTAAGCCCTGCCGATAGACTTCAGGTACCTCTTTGTCTTGCGAAGTCCCATTCTGGAGGCTTTCTTTTTAACCGCATCCGTCTTGCGCCCGAGCTGTTTAGCTATCTTGGAGGTGGGGTTGGTCGGGAAAAGCTTCTTAAGGAGGTTGACATCAGCTTTGGTCCAGAGGCCTTTCGAGGCTTTTTTCCTCTTTGCAGCTTTTTTCTTTTTTGTCTTCTTCTTTGCAACTTTTTTCTTTTTAGCCATTTTATGCTCCCTTTCGCTAAATGACATTCAGCAAAATTCGTTCGTTGTGTCTTCGCGCTGCAACAATCTCAAATACAATTTATGACCGATACTTCTGAATGTCAAGGATTTTTGACAATTTTAAAATATAAATATTATTACCCCGTCCCTGGGAACTGGTGGTTCGGCAGGGGAGTTTTTACTGCCGGACTTTACATTGGCAAGCTTTCGGGTATACTTAATCGTCGCTATGGCAGAAATTGGGAAAAAGTCAGTTGGCATCGTTCAGACCCAAACAATGCGTTTGGTTGAGCAGGAACAGCCCCTGGAGCTGGAATGCGGCAAGAAATTAGCTCCGATAGATGTGGCTTACGAGACCTACGGCCAGCTTAATGAGGATAGGGATAATGCCGTTTTGATTTGCCACGCTCTCAGCGGTGACGCTCATGTAGCCGGTTACCACAGTCCCGATAACAGAAAACCCGGCTGGTGGGATGTCATGGTTGGGCCGGGCAAAGGCATCGATACAAACAAGTACTTCGTTATCTGTTCAAATTTTCTCGGAGGCTGCAGCGGGACTACCGGGCCATCTTCGGTCAATCCGGTCACGGGTAAGCCATACGGCCTGGACTTCCCCATCATCACGATAAGCGATATGGTAAAGGTGCAAAAACTGCTCCTCGACAAACTCGATATCAAAAATCTTCTGGCGGTGATTGGGGGCTCTATCGGCGGGATGCAGGTTTTGCAGTGGGCGATTGAGTACCCGGACTTTGTCAAGGCTGCCATTCCCATCGCCACGACCACCCATCTCGCCGCCCAATCGATTGCATTCGACGCCGTCGGAAGAAACGCAATTCTGGCCGATGCGGACTTCGCCGATGGACAATACCACGGGCGGCAGGGTCCCGATAGAGGCTTGGCAATTGCACGGATGATCGGCCATATTACATACCTTTCCGAGCAGGGAATGCGCGAGAAGTTCGGTCGAGAGCTGCGAAGCGCAAAGGATTACCGCTACGACTTCAATTCCGAATTCGCTGTCGAGACGTACCTGGACTATCAGGGCCAAAGCTTCGTGGAAAGATTTGACGCCAATAGCTACCTCTACATAACCAAGGCGTCCGACTACTTTGATTTGCAGAAGGACTACGGCTCGCTGACAAAGGCCTTTGCCAACGTCAAATCGAGATTCTTTGTACTCAGTTTTGCAAGCGACTGGCTTTTCACGCCCGAACAATCCAGGGCGATAGTGGATGCCCTGGCCGCCAATCGCAAAGATGTAAGTTATTGCGATATCGATTCACCCTACGGCCACGATGCTTTTTTACTGGAGCCGGAGGTTCTCGGGACCTTTCTCTGCTGCTTTCTGAAGGCGACTTCCGACCCCGGCGGTGATAAACAGCCGTGTTCTTGTTATGCGCGAAGTTTGCGGGCACTCAACCAGGTCGAGCAGGCCCACTGGGCGCGCGTGGATTATGAACTAATTGAATCTCTTATCGAGCCTGACAGCACGGTGCTCGACGTCGGCTGCGGTGAAGGACAACTGCTCGCCAATTTGTTACGCGATAAAAACGTCAAAGGCGAGGGTATCGAACTTGACCAGGAGCTTGTCCTGGATTGTGTCTGCCGGGGCCTGCCGGTCATCCAGCAGGATATTGAGCAGGGTTTGAGCTACTATGCAGATAAGAGCTTCGACTACGTAATACTCTCACAGACGGTGCAGACGCTAAAGTACCCCCAGAAGGCCTTTGAGGAGCTGTTGCGAGTGGGTAAGAAGGTAATCGTCAGCTTTCCCAACTTCGCTCACTGGCGGTGTAGAATACAGTTGCTCTTCCGCGGCATGGCTCCGGTAACCAGGCAGCTGCCTTTCAGATGGGACAATTCGCCGAACATACACTTTCTATCGCTGAAAGATTTTGATGAGTTCTGCAGGCGACTGGGAGTCAAAGTCGAAAAGAAGATCCCCATCAGCAAGAAGCACCTGCGCCCGGTGAGCTTCGCACCCAACCTCTTTGCTGACCAGGTAGTATATGTAACAAGTAGTGACAAATAATCAAAAACAACGCCGCTTAAAGGAACAAACTGATGAATCAGGTTGAACGCATAGGTGTCTCGCTGGATAAGAAGCTGCTTTCGAAGTTCGATGACCTGATAGCCAAACAGGGTTATCAGAGCCGGTCCGAGGCGATACGCGACCTGATTCGCCAGCAGTTGAGCAGCGAGCGTCTAAGCAATCCCCAGGCCAGGGCTGTCGCTGCGGTTTTCTTAGTCTATGACCACCACGCCACAATGGTCCCCCAGAAGCTTATAGACCTGCAGCATTCGCATCTGCTCCAGTCAATCTCGTCCCTTCACGTGCACCTCGATAAGCACGACTGTCTGGAGGTTATAGTCCTGCGGGGCCGAATCGGCCGGATTAACAAGGTGGCCGAGAACATAGTCAGCACCAAGGGCGTCAAGTTAGGACGCATCAACATTGTCGCAACCGAGAACGAATCCGCTTCATGATCTGCAGGATTCATCCCCCCGGCCAAATGGGTCGGTTGGCTATTCAAGCTTGACATCCGGAAGGCTTATGGTTTTAATATGATTGACTTCGGGCGATTAGCTCAGTTGGCTAGAGCGCACGGATCACACCCGTGAGGTCACTGGTTCGAATCCAGTATCGCCCAATTAGATAAACCCATGCAAACCAAAGAGTTGTATGGGTTTCTTGTTTGCGAAAAATTTAATTGTTTGATCAGTGTCAATTATATTTAGCAAGTTCGAGGTTTTTACAAGGTCTTTGGGGCTGTCGGCAGTAACTACGAGTGTATTGGTATTGGCTATTTGCTGGGCATCTCGGGCAATTTCCAGGTCAACGAGGATTCGTTCAGCATCCTCAACGTGGATATGATCCAGTCTATAGGCTCTAACATGTGCGATTAAGGGTTCTTCGGAGTTTTGAGCATTGGAAAAAGAACTCGTGAATTTAAAGGCGCAGACTATACACAGAACCGCCAGAAAAGACCGCCCTCTTTTTTCTCGCTTGACAAAATATCGCAATTGCACGCTGCACCTCTTGTCAAGGAGCAACCAACACACAGGCGGATTTCAATATCGAAAAACCTGCACCAGCACTCCTATTCAAAAATATTTCTAAAGTTTATTCCAAACAGATAAACCTTTACTCGTTATTTTATACCATTAAAAAAGTCAAATTTCTACTGCTCAAGCCGTAACGTGAGAAACATTTTCCAAACTACGTTAAAAGTATCTGTAATTTGCCATATATTAATTGCATCGGCCATATCGCAGAAAAACTTAGATTTCTTGTGGACAGTTTTAATATCAGGCAAAACTTGGCTAAACAGACTCCTACTAATTTTGACAAGTGGAATCGCGAAAAGTTCCTATTGTTAACTGGTCGAATCGTATTGCCTGAAATACGTTAAAAAGCCGCATCATCAACACGCCATACAATAAAAGTGTAAACAATGTTTACATATTTCCTTGCCATAACTGCTAATTGCGGTTAGAATGCGGAAAGTTTGCCCCGCCGAATACGTAAAAACCGGCATAAATGGGGTTCAGCAATGTTTTTGTGCTCCATGGACAATATAAAAGTGAGAATAATATGATACAGGACAATATCAAGATTATAGCAGTAGATAAAAGCGTTGATTTATCAAATCGCCTAAAGGCAATCTTTGAAGTGTCAAACGTAGAAATTTTCCGCGAACCAAGTCTGGATCGGGTCTTGGAGCGATTTGAGCGTGAATCTTTCGATGTGCTAATCGTAACTACCTCCGCATTCAAGGCCGGCCAGGTAGATGGTATCGAGCTTCTTGAAGTAATAGCTTTCAACAGTCCGATGACACAGGTTTTGTTTTTGGCTGAAACACGGGATATCCGCACAGCGATGTCAGCCTTAAAGGCAGGAAGCTATCAATACGCGATGCTTCCTATTCCTGACGAAGAATTGAGGCTCTTAATCGAGACATCTATTGAGAAAAGACCGGTTTATGGGGCAAACCTGCTTCTGAAATCAAAGAAACGAGAAGTTAAATTTGAGAAATTAATTGGCCGTTCGGCCACTATGCAGAATGTCTATCAGCAAATACGCCAGGCTGCTGCCACGGATATACCAGTCTTGCTGCTGGGTGAAACCGGAACAGGAAAAGATTTCGCTGCCCAGGCCATTCATCAGCAGAGTTCTCGCGATAAAGAGCCCTTTGTTGTTGTGAACTTAGGTGCCTTGCCGACAGAGTTGGTTGCCAGCGAGCTTTTTGGGCACGAAAAAGGCTCTTTTACTGGTGCATCACAACAGCATCCGGGAAAGTTTGAGCAGGCTGATAGGGGTGATGTATTCCTGGATGAAATCGACAGTATTGATGAAAAGGTTCAGGTAGGACTGTTGCGACTGCTTGAGCAAAAGACCTTTCATCGGATCGGCGGCCGCAAGACCATATCCACCAGTGCCAGGATTATCGCTGCTACCAACCAAAATCTTTTTGAGTCTGTACGAAAAGGGACGTTTCGCGAAGATTTGTACTATCGACTTGATGTGCTTCGTATCATAATGCCGCCGCTTAGAGAACGCAGGGGAGATATTTCATTGCTCATCGATGAGTTTCTCAAGCGTTATAATCTTGACTTTCAAAAGAACATTTTAGGCATAGCCCCGGAATGTATTGGTTTGCTGGAAACTTATGACTGGCCGGGCAATGTACGCGAACTCAAAAACGTGATTCAACGAGCCGTATTGGTTTGTAACGGCGAAGTGCTTCTTCCTGATCATCTGCCGCCCAGATTTCGATCCGAACGACCTTCCTATCCTATAGTAACCTTTGAAATCGGTACGCCATTGCAGCAGGTTGAGCGTGAAATGATTGTCCGTGCACTCGGAGCAAGCAAGAACAATCGCAAAAGAACCGCTGACCTGCTTGGTATAAGCCGCCGGGCTCTATACAACAAACTTGCCAAGCACAACATCGAATAGTGCACGAATAGTACATATTCTACGCAAACATATTTATTTCCCAATCCTCATCATACGTAGAAAAATTATTAACGTCCCAAAGGTTGTGGATAAATAACCTTTATACTTCTAAGCGAGAGAATCACATTGCCATTTATTCTCAGCCTTTTCCGCCAGTATTTTTCCCATTCTCCAGCAGACGTAAAACGCTTGATAATTATTCTGGCCATTTTGGCAGCACCTTCTGGGCTCCAGCCAAAAGCCATACGTTTAAGCCTCCGGGCTATCTCACGCATCATCCGCTCTATCAGCATAGATACTCGTGGTGTTACAATGCCCGTCTTAAGCCAACGATATACATAACTGAAAAGATTCTTGCTCACACAGTTTAAGTAGTATGCAGCCAAATTATATCCTCTGTCAAAAAGACTCGTAATAAGTTTACGGATATCGTTCTCTGCCTTAGCAGTTGCTTCAGCCAAGTCGGCTTTATCCTTGTCGTCAACTATCTCAAAATCTTCTTTAGGAAGCTCGACACCTATTATGGCTGCCAGATCTTTCTGGATTTTATTACGTTTAGTTTTACTTGCCTTATTTCTCCACATGGTAAAATTTAATTCTCTGATAACATGCCAATGACATATTTGTTGAGAAAAACATAAAAATGAAAATGACTCAGCAAGACCTCGTTCGCTATCGCTAACAAGCATCTCTGACAATGGCAGTTCGTTATTTAGTTGATGATGAAGACGATCAGTAATGTCATTCCAGCTTAAATCAGCAAATGCTCTCAAAGGCATGATTCGACCACATTTATCAACACCTAATGCGATTTTTAACTCTCCCCGATTATTAATATTTCTCTGTGGATCTGGCCGTCTTTTGTATCCTGTCCCATCGGCATAAAGAAACCTGAAAGTGCCTTGGTCTGGATTGATATGGTCACAATCACTTTGAGAGAATTTTTGTTTAAAAGAAAGGAACGTTGTCATGGCTATCGAATTTGAGTGTCCTCATTGTAAGGTAAAACTGAAAGCAGGTAGTGAGTTGGCCAGCACGAAAGGTAAATGTCCGAATTGCAAAAAAGCAATTACCGTGCCCTCGCAAAATAGTAAGGACAAAGGCAATAAAGCCCCTAAAGATAAATGACAAAATAACAAGGAAATTGGAATCATTCGGATAGTTGACCAGTTGTAATACAGGCTATCGGACGATTTGATGAGAACCAGTATTATTGTCCATGTTATGAAAGGATGCAAATCATGAGAAAACTAACTATTTTAAGTTTGGCCATGCTGTTAGCCATTGGATGCTTTATCGCTGGCTGTAAGAAAAAAACGCCTGCCCATGACAACGACAAGAAGACTGAGGTCAAAGCCCCTGTCGAAAAGACCACTGAGACATCTACCGAAAAGAAAGAAGCAGTCTCTACTGCAAAGGCGGACAAAGCCTCTGAAAAAGTGACTGAAAATAAAGAAAAGGAAGCGGTCGCCTCTAAGCAAAACGAAAAAGCAGAGGTTAAAGCTCCTGCGGAAAAAACCATTGAGACTCCTGCCAAAAAGGAAGAAAAAGCGTCAGCGGCTGCTGTAGAGGCGGATAAGGGATCCAGCGAAAAGGCTGATAAGCCCTCTGCCGACAAATAGCGGACAAAGTACGATAACAATATTCTATAGCATCAATTATTGCCGTGTGCTGAAACAGGTGGTTATCGGTAACAATCATCGGTGTTTCTGGTTGATTATGCAAAATGTTTCAAAAAATAGTGATCAAGAACAAATTCCAATTCGAGCTACCTTGATTACGATGCCGCCTGATAAGCCCGAAAATATTGCTGGTTTGGCACGGATGCTGCATAATCAAACGGACTTTAAGTTAACCATACTTGGTTGCAAGCCAAGGTCGCTTTTCTCACTGCGTTTTCGTGATCCAATCACCGGCCTGTCGATGCCGGGTTTTACGGCAGAGCAGTTCATCAAATATGGACGTGGCAAAGTACAGACCCATTGCAGGGTGATTGGAGAGATTTTAGGTGATGTGTTGTCAAAAGATAGTAGGCTGGAAATCAACTACATAGCTGGGCGTCCGCACAAAATGGCCAATACACTGGAATCCATGTTCGATCTTTTTATTATTCCACATTCTTACAAGGTTCCAAACATAAGCCAGCGTGTCTTTGGTGATATTGGATTGCAGTTGGTCCGAGCTAAAAGGATTCCTGTTCTGTTTTGCTCCGACCCTGAGAAATGGCGGCGTATCGTTATAATGGAAGTTGATGGCGACAGAGATTACGGCGAACTATGCATAATGAATTACCTGCTCAAGTTCCTCGGTGATGCTGCCCAAAAAGAAAAACCGCAGGATATACCCACAATAAGCATACATTCCGACAATTCTACGGAACAGTTATCAGATTTGGAATCTTTTGGCATTTTAGATGTATCCAAGATGCAGCCGGAGCAGCAGTCAGATACTGTTATTGTGGTATCGACGAAAATAGCCTGTTCTTTCCTGCGATATAGCAAATTGAAAGAAATCCTGCGAAATTGGGCTGGCAGCATCCTTGTTTTTCCACCTTAGAGGTTGCTTCAAAACCTAATGCTTGGCAAATTCATGGGGCCAATAGTGCAGGATTGGTACAGTCATTGAGGCCTATGTGCCGGCCTCCTGGCTGTAAATACACTGTCTCGATAGTTTTTAAGACATCTGAGATGAGTTAGCCGGTATTAAGTTATTTGCAGGTGTACCAATATGCCCCCGAAATCACGTTTAACCCTAAGCTGTGTACCAGCAGTGCACACTTCTTGCTGTACGCAAGGCTTTGTTAAGCTCAAAAACCTTACTTGCAGAAAATGGTATTTAGATAACCCTCGCCTAATGCTGGAGTTGCGTAAACAACTAATTGGCTGGCACACCGGTTGCTATAAGTATTAGTGTGTGGTCAAGGTACATTTTTAAAAAACAATGATTTTTGATAAGGAACAGGTAATGAGATCGCAAGCAGTGCTTGTTTTAGGAGCTTATGCCAACAAAGGCTTGATTGATATTCTCTTTGGCATTGGCCTGGCTCCGTTGGTGCGAGCTAATATTCAGGGTGTTCTCGACAAACTGCGACACGAACAGTGTGCCGCAGTTATAGTCGACTGTAGATATGCAAATATCGATATTTTGGAACTTGTCCTTAACGTGCGAGACATTGATGAGCAGACTCCTGTGGTAGTGTTAGGCAAATTAAGCGATGAGGCGGTTCGCAAAACGCTGGCCAGCCAGAAACAGACAACAATTGTTGAAGATACCGAGGATGGCAACAAGCTTGCGGGAAGGCTTGAGCAAATACTTACGAGCTTGGAAGAAAAATAAAAATGGTTAATACCAGCAATAAAAATAATCAAAGCACTGTGTTACTTGTGAAAGCTGAATCCAAAGAGGTTATGCAATTGCGCCAAGATATGCCTGATTGGCTTTGGATAGAAGCTCCTGACCGCTGGCCTTTTGCAAAGGAGACTGAGCCCATGGCCCAGGCATTTCAGGCAATAATAGTCTTTGCGGGGCAAGGCACAGAAGCCCTTGCATTAGCTATTTGCCAACAAATATGCGAGAAGCAACTGCTTGATGGAGTGCCGTTGTTAGTAGCCGGCAGCAGGTATCAAATGTCCCTTGGCCATGCAGTAAAGCGACTTCCGCGAGGTTGCTTTGTCTTCATGCCTATAGAGAAAGAAAGTTTGCTGAAAGAAATTGAGAAATATTGAGGCTGTTATGAGTATAAAGACAATCGCCCAGATAGCAAAGAAGACTTCCGGAATCGTTGCAAAAGCGACAACGGAGCAGAAAAATGCTGCTATCCTTAACATGGCAGAAAAACTTGCCTCAAGGACACCTGACATCATTGCTGCAAATTTAGCCGATGTTGCAGAGTCAACGAAAAATGGCCTGCCCACCAATATGATAGATCGGCTCAGCTTCAGCAAGGCAAAGATAGAAGCCCGAATTCGTGCACTGGATAAGATTGAGGCACTGCCTGATCCTGTGGGACAACCGTATCAATCAAAACACCGGCCTAATGGCCTCGACGTGATGCGTGTGCGTGTTCCGCTGGGTGTAATTCTAATGATATATGAGGCACGTCCGCATATTACTGTAAATGCAGGGGCTTTATGTCTAAAAGCAGGCAACTCAGCCATTTTGCGAGGTGGTTCCGAAGCGAAACGATGTAACGAGTTACTTGGTGTCTTGTGGCGAGAGTCTCTGTCTGAGGCAGGATTGCCTACTGAGGCAATTCAGGTCATCAGTGGCTCACACGAAGATATCGGCGAGTTGCTCGCGGCAGATGAGTTTATCGATTTGGTTATCCCCCGCGGCGGCAAAGGTCTAATTCAAGCAGTCAGTGAGAAATCCAAAATTCCCGTAATCAAGCATTATAGCGGAGTATGCCACGTTTATCTCGACCAGCTCGTAGATGTCAGCAAGGGGGTCAAGATCGCCCTTGATTCAAAATGCCTAATGCCTGAAGTGTGTAACGCCATGGAAACGCTGCTGGTATCAAAGGATTTATCTGAAAATATTCCAGGAATCGTTGAAGCATTTAAACGATGTGGTGTCAAGGTAAAAGGCTGTAAAAAAACGCGGTCTTTTGTCGCCGATGTCGAGTTGGCGACAGAAGATGACTGGCGAACAGAATATCTGGACAACATCATTTCCATTCGTGTAGTCGCGGATGTTGATGAGGCCATCGAACATATAAACAGCTACGGGTCCCACCACACCGATGCGATCGTCACTGACAGTGTCAGAAATGCGGACAAGTTCATTCACCACGTAGATTCTGCGGTCGTTTTGTGGAATGCATCTACAATGTTCTGTGATGGTGAATCACTTGGGATGGGCGCTGAAATCGGAATCTCTACAGACAAACTCCACGCCCGCGGCCCAATGGGACTGGAAGAATTGACAAGCTATAAGTTCGTTATTCGAGGCGATGGACACGTAATGGGTGACCCACAGACGTTTATTAAGGAGGCGGACAAAAATTAGGTACCAGGACATGGACAAGATATATGACTATTTTGTGGACGGATTCGGCAATGCCATTGCTCAGCAGAACTGCGGCGAGCGAAGGATAGGTGCGGAACTGAAGTTCCCGCTGGTCAACTCTGACGGGACTGCTGCAAGTTTTGAGACCGTCTGTGTACTGTGGGACTACCTGGGCTCTAATGGCTGGCAACCGGTAGAAGATAAAATGACAGGGCGTGTTATTGGAGCTAAAAGAAAAGGCCAACTAAACGACACTGTCGCCGGATGTGAAACCGGTTATTGCAAGACCGAGTTCTCGCTGGCACATGTAGGTAATCTATTCAACATGGAAAAACAGATTAACCAACTGCGAGAAGAACTAAAACCATTCTGTAAAGAAAGCGGTGTAAATTTTCTCTGTTATGGGATTCAGCCGGTAACACCGCCCAGTAAAAAGCTGATGATGAAAAAGGCTAGGACAAGTCCCTGGGTCAAAGCCTTTGGGGCTAACCAGCACATAACGGAAAATGATGGCGATGATGTTCATTTGTTTACAATCAATGCTGCCAGCCATGTTCATATAAGCACCTCATTAGAAGAGGCTGTTGATGCTGTTAACGTCTTAAACGGTTTTTCAGGGCCCCAGATTGCCCTTACTGCAAACTCCAATATCTGGCAGAATAAAATCGATCCTGACTATAAGTGTGTAGCGGAAAAGTTCTGGGATTGGTGGATGCCCAATAGCAATCGTGTAGGTATTCCGTCCAAGCCCTTTGAAGACATCAAAGATTATGTTCATACGATAGCTAATTTCAAGCCCGTTTATGTTACTCGAAATGGCAAACCCATCATCCTGAAGAAATACAAAACCTTTGATGAATACTACAAAAAAGGCCGAGCGGTAGGAATAGATGCAGACGGCAAGGAGGTTTCCTTTACCCCTGAAAAATCTGATATTGACCTGCATAATTCCTGTTATTGGTACAACGCAAGGATTTCACGCTACTACACGGTCGAAAACAGAGTAAACGATCAGCAGCCGCCGGATGCTCTTCTGTGTGTATCGGCTCTAACGCTTGGCCTGATTTCAGCTCTTGCCGAAGCCAAAGAGGAGCTTTCATCCTATGATTGGCAAACATTACGTCAAATGCGCCAGATCGCATGTCAATATGGCTTGCACGGCAGAAAAGATACTATACGCCTTATTAGACTTGCTCTTCGAATGTTGATTATAGCCCGTTTGGGATTACTTAGGCGAGGTCTTGGTGAGGAAAAGTTTCTTAAGCCCCTCGAAAAACGTCTGTGTGATTTTGAATGTCCTGCTGACCAGGCCGCTGATTTATTCAGGAACGGCGGGGTTAGCATGTTAGTGGAAGAATGGAAATTTTAAGAAAGATTTGGAGATTTTAATGACAGCAATCAACAAACCAAAACATGCACAAATAGGACTTAAGGCATCATTGTACAACCCGTTAAGTGAAACTGATATTCACAAAATTGCTGATGCCGCATTTGAGCTGTTGGCTAAATCAGGAATGCAGGTCAATTCGCCAACGGCTTTTGAGGCATTTAAATCAGCAGGTGCATTAACTGACTCTGAGACCAGGATAGTTAAGCTTTCGAAAGGGTTGATTGAAGATGCTATTGATTCAAATCCATCCTCGATAACGTTATATTCCCGCGATGGTAAGTGTGATGTGGTTCTTGAAAAGAACCGTGTTCACTATGGTACCGGCGGCACAGCTATTTACGTACTTGATCCGGTTACAGGTCGGCGGCGTCAGTCAATAACAGAAGATGTGATTTTCAATGCACGTATGGTTGATGTATTGGAGAATATCCATTTATTTACCATCAATGTTTTTCCTCATGATGTTGAGCACAAGGACTATATAGACGCAAACCGCTTCTTTTATTCACTTGACAATACCACAAAGCACGTAATGGGAGGGGTTTATTCGCTCACCGGCTGCAAAAACGTTGTGCGAATGGCCGAACTAATCGCAGGTAGTCCTCAGGCACTTCGTGAAAAACCTTTTGTCTCCTTCATTACGTTGCTTATAAGTCCTTTCAAGATTGATGAACATTACGGCGAAATGACCTGTTATCTGGCAGATGAAGGTTTGCCTGTGGTGGTGCCTGCCGAACCTATCTGTGGGACAACTTCTCCAATTACCCTTGCGGGTAATATCTTGACACATATAGCAGAGACACTTGCCGGTATAGTTCTGGTGCAATGTGTCAACAAAGGTGCTCCCGGTATTTGCGGTAGTGTCGGCTCTATTACAGACCTTAGAACAATGAACCATCTTGGCGGCCCAATAGAGCGGGCGATGATAAATTCGGCGGTATCGCAATTAGCCCAACACTTTGAAATTCCACTTTATTCGACCGGTGGAACCTCGGATGCGAAAGAAGTAGACATACAGGCAGCCTACGAAAGTGCCATGTCGAGTTTGCTTGTGGCAATGTCCGGGGCAAACTATATCCACGACATAGCGGGCTTAATGGAAGAAGACCTTACCGTATCGTATGAGAAACTGGTTATGGACAATGAAATTCTTGGTATGTGCCAAAGGGTCTTACGCGGAATAAAGGTAGATGACGAGACTTTAGCAGTAGATTTGATGATAGAGAAAGGTCCAGCCAAGGACTTTCTTGCAGAAGAGCATACAGTAAAGCATATGAGAGGCGAATTCTTTATGCCCCGTTTGGCCAACCGCCAAAAGAGGGAAGGGCTTAAACCCAACAGCGACGCATTGTCACGAGCCAAAGCTTTTGTACAGGAAGTACTTGGCAGCAACGGCAGGAGTTGCTTGGGTCCAGGGACTCGTGAGCAAATTCTGGAGACATTTCCGGAAATAGCGGAACCAGCGAAGCGTAACCTTAAAGACGAGGTGGTTGAGTTACTTATGAAAGAGAAATCTTAGACATAAATTCAGTTGTGCAACTGAGTTGACTTTTCAAAGAGAAATATAATTTAAGGTGTTAGTAAATGGTGAAACTAAAAGCTTTAAGTGAGGCAATTATCAGGGGAGATCAAGCGATAGCGGTAGATATAACCAAAACTGCGATTGATGATGGGGTACATGCAGGCAGTATTCTGGAAGATGGCTTGGTCGCTGGAATGAATATCATAGGTGCCAGGTTTAAGGCAGGTGAGATTTACATTCCTGAAGTTCTTATCGCTGCTCGTGCAATGAAAATGGCGATGGAGATACTTGAACCAAAGCTTGCAGATGCAGGTGTAGAACCAATAGGAAAAGCTGTTATGGGTACCGTTCAGGGCGATCTTCATGATATCGGCAAAAACCTGGTTATTATGATGCTTAGAGGTGCTGGTTTTGCCGTTATAGATGCCGGTGTTGATGTTTCTTCCGAAGATTTTGTCGCTAAAGCAAAGGCAGCTGGTGCTCAGATTGTTGGTTTAAGTGCACTTTTAACGACGACTATGCCTGCAATGGAAAAAACCATTCAAATTTTTAAGAACTCTGATATTGAAGCAAAAATAATGGTTGGCGGAGCCCCTGTCACCAAAGAGTACGCCGACAAGATCGGTGCCGATGCTTATGCTGCTGATGCTGCAAGTGCTGTTGATATTGCCAAAGATTTGTTATGACCAAAAATAGAAATGCAGAAAAAACTTTGGAATTGATTATTAAGGAGAATAGCTGATGGCCAAAAGAAAACAAAAAAGGAGCCGAAAGAATTGGAGTAGTGAAGAAATCAGACGCCTTAGGAAAATTTTTCGCAACTTAAGCACTGCTGACGTTGCGAAAAAAATGAGAAGAAGTTTTGCCAGCATCCAGGCAAAAGCGTCTGTCATTGGTCTTAGAAAGACAAAAAAATATCTTAAGTCAATAGGAAAGGCTTAACGTACGCCAATTGAAACACGAAAGCAAGGCTTAACAACTTTACGTAGTTTTTGCGAAAAGGAAGGAGTTTTTAAAAAATGACAGCTATGACAATCAAATTTAAATGCCCACACTGCGAAGCACCGCTTGGTGCAGGGGTTAAATTGATTGGCACAAAAGGAACATGCCCTAATTGCGGCAAGGAGATTACCGTTCCTGAGAAAGATGCCGAAACTCAAAGCGATAAAGAGCAAACTGCAAAAAAAGAATGAAGGTGTTGGTAAAAATATAAAACAAACTCATGTTAGGTAAACAGTCGGTCTATATATTGCTTAACTGGGTTCAGGGCCGAACCTGAGCGTTTTTTTATCACCTCCTTTCGAGTATAGCTGGGGTTCGGCGCCTGAACTCAGCAGGGAATTTGTTAAACAAAAACAAAACTGTAATTTGAGGTTTAGAACGCTGGACTAAGTAGGCAATGGAACGAATTTGCAAGAACTGTAAGTATTTTGTTGTTACAGGCACAAGTTTTGACAAAAGAAACAAAAATACCCAGGAGTTTGGTGTCTGCCATAAACCTGGCGGTAACGCTAAAAAGGTAAAAGGTAAATTAGTTGGCGGCGACTTAATGTGGGATGATGAGACTTGTAAGGCTTTTAAACAAGACAAAAAACAGTTTTGATACGTCCGAATGAGAAAAGAAGAAATAAAAATGTCGTTAGAAAAAACAGAGCAAAATAAGGGCACCCTGCAAAAAGAAAACATAGAAGCCGTTCCACGTCAATGGTGGCGGCCCATTTTGCTTTTTTCTGTTATTGCTGTTGTGTTAGTGCTGGCAAAAGTGCTCGGCCTTATGGGTCGCTTGTTGGAATTGCAGGACTGGATTAAGGGACAAGGCGTTCTCGGTTATGTACTATTTGCACTTATTCATATAGGGGCAATGATTGCAGCAGTACCTCGAGCTGTACTCGCTGTAACAGCAGGAGTACTCTTCGGGGCGGTTGCGGGAATCATTCTCGTTACTATTTGCTCGGTAATAGGTGTGTGCCTTACCTTTCTTATTGCCCGATATTTTGCCAGAGATGTAGTTAGCCGGTGGCTTTTACGCAGCGAAAAACTTAACAGGTTTTACCATCTTACCGAAAAACGAGGAGCGATTATTGTCGTAATAACCAGGCTTCTTACGTTTTCTCCGAGTAATTTGCTTAACTACTGTTTCGGCCTGACAAAGATTCACATTTCGACTTATCTGTTCTGGTCCTTTCTGTGCATGCTTCCTGCAACGGTTGTTTATGTATTGGCAGCAGATGCTGTTACCAAAGGTATGTCACAGGTACAAATACCATGGCTGTCGGTCAGTACCGTAGTGATGGTACTAATTATCGTGTTTATGGTTGTGCATTTTTCATTGTTAAAGCTTAGAAAGAAAGAGGGAATCATAGGATAAGGATATTAGCGACAGTATTGAGATTATGAATGTGTGCTAAAGATAGTTTAAAACTGTTTTCTAAAAGATGAATCGTGAAAATACGGACAATTTGTGTAACAAACAAAAGAACAATAGCTCACCAATTATTTTGCTGGACAAAAGTTTGGGGAAGGTACCGACACTGCGAATAAGTAACTTACAAGCTGATATACCGATTGTTCAAGGAGGTATGGGGGTCGGTATTTCACTATCAGGCTTAGCTTCTGCGGTTGCAAATGCTGGCGGGATCGGAGTTATCGCTACTGCCGGAATCGGCCTTTTTGAGCCAGACAGTTTTGCAAATTTCAAAGAAGCAAACAAAAGAGCCTTGCGGAAAGAAATAAGAAAGGCAAAAGCTAAGACAGACGGCATTATTGGCGTAAATATAATGGTAGCCCTTTCAGATTTTGGGAGCCTTGTACAATGTGCTGTGGATGAAGGAGCAGATATACTTTTCCTTGGTGCAGGTCTTCCGATAAGGCTTCCTGAAACATTGCCGCTGGATAAGCTGGGAGATTTGTCTACCAGGTTTGTTCCCATAGTTTCTTCGGCCAGAGCGGCTGGAATTATATTTAGATCCTGGGCAAAACAATACAGCCATGTACCTGATGCAGTGGTTGTAGAAGGACCATTGGCCGGTGGGCATCTCGGTTTCAAAAAAGAGCAGATAGATAATCCAGACTGTGCCTTGGAAAAGATACTGCCGGAGGTAATCGCTGTGATAAAGCCCTACCAGGAGCAGTTTAATAAAAACATTCCTGTAATCGCTGCTGGAGGAATATATACAGGTGCGGACATTTATAAATTTATTCAGTTAGGTGCTCAGGGAATTCAGATGGGAACCAGGTTTGTTGCAACTTATGAGTGTGATGCTTCCCTGAAATTTAAGGAAGCGTATTTAAACTGTAAGCAAGAAGATATTGTTATAATAGATAGTCCTGTTGGTCTACTGGGAAGGGCCATACGGGACAAATTTCTTGAGAGGGTCTCGTCAGGGGTTAAAGAGACTTTCAAATGTCCCTGGAAGTGTCTGAAGAGTTGTGATTTTAAGAATGTGCCATATTGTATCGCTCTTGCCTTAACCAATGCCAAGAAAGGTAATCTCAAAGGAGGATTTGCTTTTGCGGGAGCTAACGCTTATCGGGCGGATAAGATAACCTCTGTTAAAGAGCTTATTGAGACTTTACATGGAGAAATGATTAAAGCCATCTCCTGGAATTCAAAAGAGATATTATGAGTAGGTTTGGGATAGCTTTAGGCATATGGTTTCTTTTCCTTATAGCCGGGCTGATGCTGGCTGTTTGGCTGCATAAAATGGATCACCCGAATCCTGGTTGGGAGCCAGGATTCATTACAACTATAAGAGAAAAGATATCAGATATGCATAAGAAACTAAAGGCCAAAATAAAAAAAAGAAAAAAGAGGTAGCAGTGATATCAAAAATAAGTCCATTGCAAATACCCGACCAACTGAGATCGTCAGAAAAAGCATGGCCTATCGTATATCTTCAGACAAAGAATTTAGACTTATGGCATGCCCCTACAAGTTTAGCATATCTCGTTAGCGGCGTCCTTAATACAGCGATTCAGCGAGTAGATGATCATCATATACATGGTCAGGCTTTACTTAAGGTACATATTGGGGAGCCAAATTGCGTTACAAGAATGAGGCCTGAATATACTATGGGCATTTCCAAGTTTCTTAACGACAAAGGAGCGTCAGGAATCGTTGCCGGCGATACAACCGTTGCTTATTCCGGCCCGCGAGGACACAAAGAAAACCCAAAGGGGAACGTATCAAAATATCTGCAATTGGCTCGAAAGCATGGCTGGTCTAAAAACGGCAAGTCCGGAGCCTCTTTTGTGGTACTTGATCGGCCTTCTACGAGCAAGCCAGGGAAATTTGAGTTTGCCGCTGAACAGAAACATTTTGAGCTTGATGGAGTTAACCGCTTTAATGATTTTTATGCTGCCAGCGGTTTCGCTGCTGCTGATTTTGTAGTTAACAATGCCCATCTGACGCTACACGGCTTAGCCGGTGTAGCTGGCTGCGTTAAAAGCATCGCAATGGGTTGTTCTGGATTAACCGGCAAATTGCGAATGCACCAATCATTGCTGCCGCATTTTGATACTGAACTTTGTGTAAGCTGCGGAAAGTGCGTAGAAAGTTGCCCAGAAAATGCTCTGCAATTAGATGAAAGTAATTCCTGCCCGATTGTTGACCCAGAAAGCTGTATTGGCTGTGGTGAATGTGAAGCTGTCTGTGCCGTAGGAAAAGGAGCTATCAAGCTGGCTGGAGAAAAGATTACCGACTGGGAGAGAGGCAGTCAGACCTTACCGATTCGAATGGCTGATTACACAATTGGGCTTATGAATGGCAGGTGGGATAACACAATTCACGTGCTGCATATGTACGCAATAACCGAGCGATGTGACTGTCTGGATATAAAGCAGTCGCCTATGCTCAAACGCGACCTTGGTTTTCTTGTTGGAAAGAACCCATTTGCAATTGACAGATTAGGTTCCCAGATACTTGCCGAAGCTCTTAATAAAGAAGGCCGGATAGTTGATGAATCGCTGTTTAAATCAGTTGAAGCTACTGCCAAGTATATTTATGAAAACTATGGAATACTGACCGAAGTTCCGGTCGAAAGGATGACCGTATCATGAAATTGCGAAAGCACGGATTCTGCGATTTTAAATATATACTGTTTGTTGTTTCTACAATTTTGCTAAGCAGTTTGTTTTTTATTGCTGGCTGTCAGCCGATAGAGCAACAGCCGACCAAGGCTGTCGAAGTCCAAACTCAAAAAACTGGGTCTGTTGAGATAGAACCTGTAAAAAACCAGCAGCCCAAAATTGAACCCCCGACGGTTTCTCCACTCATACCTGAACCAAACCAGATTGAACCTGAAATAACTGAACCTAACATAATCGAACCAAATGTAGTCATAATCCAAGAGGCCGAGCCAAGCGCTATCGGACCTAATAAAGTCGAGCGTGCTGCTGAAGTTTCTTTTTATGATCGATGTGCCGACGTCTTTGAAAACTTCATAGATGAAAACGGGATGGTTGATTACCAGGAGCTAAAGAGTGAAAAAACAAAGCTGAGAGAATTGCTGGACGAATTCGATGAATTTGATCCGAAGGTATATAATTCTTGGCCTGAAGAAGAAAGAATCGCTTTTTGGCTCAATGCATACAACATAAAACTGCTGGATATAATCATAGACAATTATCCTATTGAATCATACAGGATCCTGCGTGTTTTCTGGCCTGCTGACAGCATTAGACACATTCGGCCCCGCTCAAGGATTGGAACAGCAAAATGGGAAGAATACAAATTCATCGTTATGGATGAGGAATTTAACCTCTTGGAAATCGAACGCAGGTTTTTCCGCAAAGAATTCGATGAACCACGGGTATTTTTAGCTATGTCCCAGGCAAGTCTTTCCGGCCCACCTTTATGTAATGAGCCATATTACGGCCACAGACTTAATGAGCAATTAGATGAACAGGTCAAGCAATTCCTGTCCAATCAGCGTGTCTTAAAAATCGATAGAGAGGAGAAAAAAGTCTATCTTTCTGCTCTATTTGAACCAGGCTGGTACGGCAGAGAGTTTATCAATAAATATGGAACAAATGAACAATTCACAGAACACCCTCCTGCGGTAAAGGCCGTTCTGAATTTTATAAGCAAATATGTTTCCGCACAAGACGCACTTTTTCTTTCAACCAAAACATATTCAATTAAATTCATAGGTTACGACTGGAGGCTTAATGATAAGCAATAAAATACTTAGTAACTGTTCCAAAGAAAAAGTTTCAAGCAAGCAGCGTCAGGGAGTTTTGGTAAATCCACACTGTCGGCTGACTGATAGTCAGATAAAGCTTGTAGATTCTGTATCGCGAGAACTCTTGGAAGACCCGGGGCTGTTGTGTTACAACCAGCAGGCTGCTAATATTTTCAAAGCCGCCGGCGCTAAAGTAGAAGACGCGGACCAATGTGTTCGCATCCGCATACCTTCTGCTGTTATCGACAAGATTCTAAAGACTGCTCCGTCAAAAATCATACTCGGGGCTCGCAATCCAGAGAATCGACTCATCCTCGATGCTTATGAGCCTCGTGTGCGATTCGGCAGTGGTTCTGAAACCAATGTCTGGCTGGATGTGGATTTCGATGGGAAAGAACCCGTCTTTACCCGGCAGGAAGGTTCGGTAGAACGATTGTGCAGGGCGGCACATTTATGTGATAATTTGGAGCATCTTGATTTTTTCATCCGCTGTGTGAATATTCGTGATACAGAGATTACTGGCGAAAATAAAGATGTAAACAAGTTTCTTGCCAGTTTGAATAATATCACAAAACACGTTCAAGCCGGTCTAACAGACCTTGCCGCCTTGGATGATGTTATACAAATGGGCGAGATTATTGCAGGCGGCCAGCGTGCTTTTAGGAAAGAGCCCGTCCTGTCTTTCATAACATGCGTTATTAAAAGCCCGCTGCAAGTTGTAGGCGATACCGCGGAGAAACTTATTGAAATATCAAAACGCCGAGTCCCTGTGGTGATTTCGAGCTGTCCGATGGGCGGAGCTACCGGCTCCTTTGATGAATTTGGCATGGTCGCTCAAATCAACGCAGAACTTTTGGCAGGCGTAGCATTGAATCAACTCGTCTGCCCAGGTGCTCCGGTTCTTTACGGTGCGGTGCCGGTACGAACAAGACTTGATAATCTCAATGATATGTATGGTGCTCCTGAGTTCAATCACTATAACATTGATTGTGCACAAATGGCTCGATTCTATGGCCTGCCGTGCTATTCAACAGCCGGCGTAGGCGATATTGATGTTCCAGGAATTCAAGCCACAGCAGAAAAACTAATAACGCTGACTTCTGTGCCGCGAGCCGGAGCACAATATATCCACTATGCATTTGGCTTACTTGAGCGTACCAATCTCTTTTGTCCTGAACAGGCTGTTATGGACAATGACCATATCGGTATTATCAAGCATATGCTCACCGAAGCTAATATCTGCAAAAAGAAACGCAAGGCAGTATTAGACCAGGTACGTGAGGTAATGGAAACAGATCACAAAACATTTATGTACCATTTGCCGCTGCCAACCCGGGACAATGTATATGTACGTTATCCGTTGGAGGATAAAGATAATGGAGCTTTGTATGCAGCCCATCAGCGATATCAGGAAGTTATGAAAAAGCCACGTAACCAACTTCCCAAGGAGATTCAGCAGGAAATCACCAGAGAGATTCCAGGAATTCTACCAGGATTCCCGGATGCCAAAAACAGCACCTGGGAAATACACTAATCATAACAGGAGAAAAATACAATGCCAGACAAAGAAGAAAATGAACAGATGCATGCTTACAGTGAAGCGGTAAAGAGCGGTCTTTACGCAAAGAAAACAGGGCTTATAGGAAAATATGATAATGTCCGGCGTTACTGGGAAGATGAAATTACCAGGCATTTTCTGTACCCGCATCTAAAAAAACTTATCGAAAGAGCCTCGTTGAAGATGCAACGCCTGCGAGTTATGGACCTGGGATGCGGCAGTGCCGATGGACTGGAACTGCTCAGAGGCATCCGAGACCGTGACCCTGACCTCGAAGAGGTCGAGGTAAACCTGCTGACCCCGGAGATTCTGGGCTTTTATAAAGGCATTGACCTCAGTGGGGATCTGCTTGCTCAAGGCAAAGGTATTTATGGAGATAACCCAAAGATCACTTTTGCCAAAGCCGACTTTACCAAAGGGGTGCCTATAGACGAAGGAAAAAAGCCTTACGACCTCTATTTCTCTTCATATGGTGCGACCTCACACCACAATGACCTTGAAACACTGGTACGTCTTTTGTCGGATATTGCCAAGGTAACCAAGGATTATTGTGTTATTGTCTGCGATTGGCTGGGACGCTATTCTTACGAATGGCAAAGTCTCTGGACAAACAATCTGTCCAAAAACTGTAATATGGATTATGTCGTCTCTTATATTTACGATAAGGAAGAAAGAGAGCAGCGACGAAATGAACTCCAACATCTGAACCTGCGATTGGTCAGCCGCCAAGAGGTTGAGAAGGTTATCGATAAGGCAAGCAAACGGGCAGGTGTTACGATTAAGCCATTGACATATTTTGATCGTTCCATATTTACCGGCAGACATATGGATACTGCCGAATATAACAAACATACGCAACCTATTCGCCAGGTGGTTAATTCTCTGCACGAGGCAAATATGCGAACAGATTTAAATTCTTTGCTGGTTAATTATGTTCCTAAAAAAGATTTCGATTTTATAAATAATCATTTAGAACACCTTCAGGTATCCTGGAATACTCTCATCCAATATACACAAAAGCTTATTACGGTATATGATGAACAGCAACGCAGCTTTACTGAGAAACAAAGCGAGATACCTGCATCATACCCAGCCGCTCTTCGTGAGATGATGGATCGCATGCGGTTGGTGGTTGAAGGTGTAGGTTGGCTTGGTCTGGGCCTGCCGCGAGAGAATATTATTGAGCCTCAGTTAGGATATGCTCTTCGCTATTTGATCATGAATCTGCAACAGGGCATAGGTTGCGGCCATGGTTTTTCCGGTATATTTGAGGTGGATAAAAGTTAAGAGAGGCCTGTTTTGATAAGATTCGACCATGTAAATAAAACTTACCCGAATGGTTTAAAAGCCGTTCGTGCCCTTTCATTAGAGATAGAAGAAGGGGAAACCCTTGTTTTGTTGGGAACCAGCGGCAGCGGCAAGACCACTACTATGAAAATGGTTAACCGGCTGATTGAGCCTACAGAAGGTCGCATACTAATCGAAGATATCGATATTATGGAACAGGACCCTATCGAGCTAAGACGTAAAATAGGGTATGCAATTCAACACATAGGTTTGTTCCCCCATATGACTGTAGCGGAGAATATCGCTGTAGTACCTAAACTTCTAAAATGGTCTGAAGACAAAATAGACGAACGTATTGATGAACTTTTGAGCCTGGTCGGTCTGCAACCTGAACAATTCAGACTCCGCTACCCTGCCCAGCTCAGCGGCGGACAACGGCAGAGGATCGGTGTTGCAAGAGCTTTAGCGGCTGACCCGCCAATTGTCTTAATGGATGAACCTTTTGGGGCATTGGATCCAATCACCCGTGAGCAACTTCAAAATGAGTTTATTGAACTGGAAACGGAAATTAAGAAAACAATTATTTTTGTAACTCACGATGTTTTTGAAGCAGTCAAGATGGCCGACCGCATTGCTCTATTAGATGCCGGAGTTTTGCAGCAGCTTGCAACACCGGTTGAACTTATTGAAAATCCTGCCAACGAATTTGTAGACCAGTTCCTCGGTCAGCATAGATTTCAATTGTCTCTGCTGACAAGGACACTGAAAACAATTATGCCGCAAACAGAGCAGCCAGTCTCTAACAGTGAAGTATCCGTACCATCGCAACACCTTCGTGCTAAAAGTTCCCTTATCGAGGCTCTCGATATGTTCAAAAAAAGCGGCAAGACAGCTTTGCCTGTCTACCAGAAACGACTGTTTATTGGTAATCTACAAAAGGACGAGCTTCTCAAGGCCATCACCGGTATACTCGGAGAAACTGGAGGGACCACATGAGCACGCTAATATCATTTTTACAGAAATTAGGCCCTGAGATACTCAGCCGTACATATGAACATATTTACCTTGTGTTTTTCGCTATGGTAATTGCAACAATTATAGCCTTGTCTGTTGGTATTTACCTTACCCGATGTCGATGGCCAAAGCTGGTATCAATTATTATGGGCGTAGCCGGCACTATCCAGACGATACCGAGTCTTGCTCTTATAGCTTTTATTGTTGTGATTTTTGCGTTTGTAAAACTGCCCACGATTGGCACTGTTCCGGCACTTGTCGCACTTGTGCTTTACGCACTTCTGCCGATTTTGCGTAATACTTATATAGGTATAAAGCAGGTGGATGCCTCAATCATTGAAGTTGCTACAGGTATGGGTATGAAACCTCATCAAATACTCTTTTCAGTGGAACTGCCTTTGTCTTTGCCAGTAATTATGACCGGAATACGTATATCAACTGTTTGGACGATTGGTGTAGCTACTTTGTGTGGATTGATCGGTGCCGGGGGCTTAGGAGATCTTATCATCAAGGGACTGCGAAGCATCCGACCTGATTACCTGTTAGCCGGCACAATACCGGCAGCGGCTTTAGCTCTTGTTTTTGATTGGATTCTTGGGCTTGTGGAAAAATGGCTTACACCGGAAGGTTTGCGAGCCAGTGTAGAGAATCAGGTATAAGGACTCTATATGGCCAGGAAAAACGAAAATTCTGCTGATAAAGAAATTAACCAGACAGGTGTCTCTTCTGACGACAGGGTTGAAAAGCTTGTTCATACTATCGTGGAAAAGCTAAAACGTGGTAAGGGTCTGGAAGCTATGAGCCTATTTGCTGAGGGGCAAATGCGCCACATTTTATCAAGCACGCCCAATCTGCCAAAACGTCTGGTTGAACTTATGGGCAAGGAAATGACTGACAAGCTTATAGGTGTGTTCGTACATTCTCCCTGTCCTTTCTGTAAAAAAGGCAGGGTAACATGTGAAAATTGTGACGGACACGGACATATAGATCACGAAATGGCATGTACCGATTGCCTTAGCCTTGGCCTGGTAAAGTGTGACTTCTGTGATGGATCGGGCTGGAGTACGATAGATTCAATACCAGCGGGGCTTCGTGCTCTCGTGTTGTACCAAAGAACAAAGGTTGCAAAGGCTCGGATCAAAAAAATACTTGTAAGAGGCGTTCCAAATGTTGCTCGATACAAACCCGTCATTATTCTTAAAAAATGTGCTCAGTTGTTGACGGACTTGAATAGATACATCGGTGTGTTGGAAAATACCGTTACAGGCAAAGATGAATTAGTTAAATCACGTTACTGGTCCAGAGTCAAGATCAAGAAAATAGTCATCTCCTGTATTCAAACCGCAATTGATGCCGAAAGAAAAGCCAGAGAGATAGTTAAACATATGGCTGAAATAGCTCGAACGCAAGCCGAAAAACCTGATGAGGATAGCGACGCCCAAAAACTTGCTGCTGTCAGAGCAGAATTTTATGAATCACTTTTGGATTCTTCTAATATCTTTGAGGGTACGAATCTGGAGCATCCGTTTTTGGATGAGACCACGAAAAAACTGAGTAGCCGACGTGCCGACACAAAAAAGGATGACCAGATAATTTTGTAATAACAGATGGACAGAAAGGATGATTAAATAATGAGTACCAAAAGCCGTTTAAGAATTCTTATTGGCATTGTTATTATTATTGCTATCGTACTTTTAATACCCCAACGTAGCGGGCATCGGCAAGGATTAAAAGCAGCATTTGATGCGGAGTTTCTTACTCGTCCGGATGGTTACCAGGGTCTAAGTAGGTGTTATGGCTTAAAATTTGCCTCAGAGCCGGTACAAATGGATCCGGGCTTGATGTATAAGGCCATAGCAGATGGAGCGGTTGACGTTATCGACGGCTTTGCTACAGATGGGCGAATTCCTGCTTACAATCTTGTCGTGCTAAAAGATGAAAAGGCTTTTTTCCCACCATATTATGCTGCTCCTTTAATACGAAAAGAGACACTTGAGAAATACCCACAACTTGAATCTATTCTCAACCAGCTTGCAGGCAGGATGTCCGATGAGGCTATGCAAAGCCTTAACTTTCAGGTCGATGAAAAAGGTCGCAGGGCCAAAGATATTGCAAGGGAATTTCTCGTATCTAACAAGCTTATTCAACAAGATGCTAAAGGCGGGGATGGAACCACAGGAAGTATTACTGTCGGAGGCAAACAATTTACCGAGCAGGAAATTCTGGGGCAGATTATGGCTATATTGATCGAATGCAATTCAAATATCAGGGTTATTCGAAAGCTCAATCTCGGCGGCACAATGATTTGCTTTAATGCCATCAAGACAGGAGACCTCGATATGTATCCGGAATACACCGGCACCGGTTTGGTAAATATTTTGAAACAAGAAGTAATTTCTGATCCGAACAAAGCCTATGATTGTGTACAGCAGGCATTCCTGGACAAGTACAACCTTGTATGGCTTGAACCGTTCGGATTTAACAATACTTATACACTTACAATGCGGACCGGCCACGCCAAGAAACTTGCAATCAAAACAATTTCGGATCTTGCGAACTATCTCAACATACAAAAAACTAAGAGGCAAAAAGAAACTGATGTTAGGAAAGATTAGATGACTTCAAACGAGAAACCAGGGAAAATCCGAGCAGTTATTCCGGTAACATCCACAGACGATCCGGCCAAAGTAGCTGAAATCGTAATACGGCTCGCAAAACACGCGGATTTTGATTTGGAAATAGTCGGATGCGCTACACTCTCACTTTTCGATTTTCCTGTTGCAGGGCCGGCAATAGGTATGCCAATACCCAGCTTTGCGGTAAAACAATCCATAAGACGTGTTCGAGTTGAAATACAAGATATTTGCAATGAGGTAATCAGCATTTTGGACAAGGATTCGTCTACAGATATAAAACTTGAAGTTGGATATATAGACGGGCCCTTAAATAAAATTGTTCCAAGTTTGGTATCTGCATTTGACGTAGCTATCATACCGCATCGCTTAAAACTTGCTGCGAAATTTAGAATTCGTCGTCCAGCTCTGGATACCCTTATTATGAAGTCAAAAAAGATTCCTGTACTGTTTTGTACGGACACTTCAATTTGTTGGAGAATCGTGGCAATCCAAATTGATTCCGGCATTGATTTTCAGGAAGAACAGATATTAAGCCGTTTGGCAAGTAGTTTGCGTGTTCCAATATACCAATGGTTTCCGAAACAATCTGTCGAATCAGTGCCACCACCTGAAGCTGGAGAGCAGAAATTAGCCGGAATTCCCGATAGTTGTGAATTAGATGACGATTCTGTTTTTGCAGGTCAGAATGGCACTTTATTAGCTGTTCCAAGAGAAGCTATCCTTAGCCTTTTCAAATTTCACAAACTTCGATTGTTGCTTAGGAATTGGAAAGGCAATTTCCTTGTTTTGCCGTAAGAGCAAAGGTGAAGACCAAGTGTTATGTTTAAAATCGTAATGACTATATCGATAATAATTGTAGCAATAGGATGGATAGTATATGGGACATGGCGAGTTGTCACTCGTTTTTCAAAAGGCAAAAACCCAAACGAACAACTAAACATTTGCAGCAAAGAAAAGATTCGTTTGATAACTATATAAAGAAACTGCAAAAGTTTGAGAAAAAATCATAATTGGAGCATTGTGTGGATGATGCAATAGTTAAATCTTTTTTATCATTTTTAATGATACTAAATCCATTTGCATTATGCCTCTATCTAATGGGCGTAATTGACGAACTGGATTCACGAACCTTTACGAAAGTTCTTTTTCGGGCTTCTGTTATTTCGTTAATTGCTTTTTGCATATTTGCACTTACTGGAGAGAAGCTTCTCGTTGGTTTTTTAGGAATAAGCCCCGATGCATTGCGTATCTTTGGCGGAGTAGTATTCTTTATGGTTGGATATAACTATGTAACAAAAGGGTACAGGGCCACAGGAGTTCTCAGGGGAAGCCTCGAAGAGTTGCCCTCTGCTATCGCTTTACCTTTTATGGTCGGTGCAGGAACTATTACGCAGGCGATTTTAATTGGGAAAAAACACGGCCCTTATCTATCCGTATCCATTTTGTTATTTGGAACGTGCATGGGCTTTCTGATTGTTATTGGTTTTAAAGTATTCAGGGATTATCTGAAGGGTGCAAGGGAAAAAGTTTTTGAACGCTATGTTAATATCTTGTCCCGAATCAATGGTTTGTTTATTGGCACAATATCTACAGAGATGGTGGTTTCTGGCATAAGAAATCTATGGTTTCAGAGTTAATGAAAGAAGAAATTATTAAAGTGAAGAATCTTATGAAAATTATTTGTGCTATTGCGATTCTTAGTTTTTTCAGCACTTCTTGCCTTTTCGCAAGTGAGCAAAACACGGTGGATGCGGCAATTGAAAGTCCTTCTGATGATAATAATGTGGAAACCAATAGCGTTGTCGACAAGTCAAAATTAACAACACAGGAAGCAAAAGTCGAGGAACTAAAAGACCAGGCCCAGGAAGCTAAAACAGAAGTAGAAACAGCAAAAAAAGAGGCGGAAATTAGCGAAAAAGCTGTAGAGCTTGAAAAGAAAAAGGCAGAGATAAAGCGTAAAGAAGCAGAGGCGGCCCAAAAAGAAGTGGAGATTGCAAAAGAGACCGCAGAGAGCAAAGCAGAAGTCGAAATAGCTATCGAGAAGGCAAAACAGGAAGAGAAGCAAGCTTTAGCCGCTAAAGAAAAAGTAAAACTTGCTGAACAGAAAATGCTGACTGCTCAGGAAAAGGCAAAAATTGCACAAGAAGAATTGAAATTAGCCCAAGAACGAGCAGCTATTGCAGAATCAAAAATTAAAGACCAGCCAAACCTTGTGCATGAAAAATTGTTTCAGACGGGTTTGATTGTACTCATTGGGTATTTATCCATGTTTGTTTTGGTGCGTGTCATTAACCGACGAGTTAAAGACCTTAAGCTAAAACACTTAACCAGAAGAAATGTCGTTTATATTCTCAATGTTTTAATTATCCTCTATATTGTCTTCCTCTGGGTTCAAAACATCAGTTCGATAACTATCTTTCTCAGTGTGATTAGTGCCGGAGTGGTTCTGGTTTTGCAGGATCCGATACTTTCTATTGCGGGATGGTTTTTCATACTTGTACGCCGGCCATTCGAAGTGGGGGATAGAGTCGAGTTGGCTGCAGTAAAAGGGGATGTGATAGACATCCGAATGCTTCAGACATCTTTGCTTGAAATAGGCAACTGGGTTGAAGCTGACCAAAGTACCGGCAGAATTGTTAATGTTCCAAATAGCGCTGTATTTAAAAGAGAAAACTATAACTATAGCAGTGGTTTTGAATTTATCTGGAACGAGATTAAGATTCTGGTTACTTTCGAAAGTGATTGGAAACGAGCCGAGAAAATTATGCTCAATCATGGTCAGACACAAGCTGATGGGATGGGGGACGTTGTTAAGGATAAGATTAGAAAAATGACGAGTCGTTACATGATTCGTTATGAGAAATTGACCCCTATAGTCTATGTTGAAATTAAAGATAGTGGTGTGCAGCTGACACTTCGTTATCTGACAGAAGCCCGGAAAAGGCGAACGACCCAAGATATGCTTAGCCGTATGATTTTGAGTGACTTCGAAAAAGAAGATAAAGTTAGTTTTGCTTACCCAACTTATAGGATTGTAAAGTGAAAGATGATGGAATTGTTTGTAAGTGCAGAGTACAATAAAAAACAACGAAGGAATTAGAAAAATGGGCAGATTGCTAATAATCTCAAACAGATTACCTATCAGTGTTACAAAACGTGCTGATAAGCTAAGTTTTCAACCAAGTGTGGGTGGTTTGGCTACGGGACTTGCATCGTTTCGCGAGTCACATCAGAGCCAATGGATAGGCTGGCCGGGAATAGCTGCGGATAAAGTTTCGGAACAGCAAAAACAGGAAATTACAGATAAGCTGAAAAAAGAGAATTGTCATTCTGTTTTTCTCTCTACCAAAGATGTACGAAATTTTTATTATGGATTCTGCAACAAAACGATTTGGCCGCTATTTCACTATTTCCCTTTGTATGCTGCATACGAAGATCAGTATTGGCAGGCCTACAGAAACGTTAATAAGGCCTTTTGTGAGGCGATTATAAAAATTGCCAAGCCGGGTGACTATATCTGGATTCATGATTACCAGTTGATGCTGCTGCCTCAGCTTGTACGCCAAAAGCTGCCCAATGCCCAAATCGGGTTCTTTCTTCACATACCATTCCCATCGTTTGAACTATTTCGTCTTTTACCCTGGCGAAAAGAAATCCTCAAAGGCCTGCTTGGTGCAGACCTGATCGGTTTTCACACGTACGATTATGTAAGGCATTTTCTCAGCAGTACCACACGGATCGCAGGGACCGAACATTCTATGGGTGCATTGGCAGTAGATGACAGGATTGTAAAGGCCGATGCATTCCCGATGGGTATTGATTACGAAAGATACTCAGAGGCTGCAGAGGACCCAACGGTTAAGAAAAGGTTAGCTACGATCCGGAAAGAGGTTGGAAATCGCAAAATAATCATATCCATAGATAGATTGGATTACACTAAGGGAATTCTTCAAAGACTCGAGGCATTTGATCAGTTTTTAACGCAAAATCCAGAATACAAAGAAAAAGTTACTCTTATACTTGTGGCGGTTCCTTCTCGCACTGGTGTTGAGGACTATGCCGAATTGAGAAGACAACTTGAAGGTTTGGTGGGCAGGATAAACGGTGAGCATGGATCCCTCGGCTGGGTGCCTGTATGGTATCTGTACCGTTTCCTGCCGTTTGAGAGAATCGCAACTCTTTACAACGCGGCAGATGTGGCCTTGGTGACGCCCCTGCGGGATGGTATGAATCTGATAGCAAAAGAGTTTGTTGCAACTAAAAAGGACGGCAGGGGTGTTTTGATTCTCAGCGAGATGGCCGGTGCCGCAAGCGAATTGGGAGAAGCTATTGCGGTAAACGTTAATAACAAGCAAGAGATAATCGATGCTATCAAAGAAGCTCTCGAAATGCCTGTAGAAGAACAAATTGAACGCAATAGACTAATGCAAGGTCGGCTTTGCCGTTATACTGTTATGAGGTGGGCTAATGATTTCTTAGAGGCTCTATCTGATGTGAAAAAGACGCAGGCCGAACTTTCTGTTCGCAAGCTTGCTCAACCAATAAAAGAACAATTGGTCGCCGAATACAGCAAAAGTTCAAAACGGTTATTCCTGCTTGACTATGATGGTACGCTTGTAGGTTTTGCCGACAGGCCGGAAAAAGCCGGCCCTGATGAAGAACTCTGGGCCTTGCTGCAGGCACTTGTAGCAGATGCGAAAAATGAGGTCGTAATAATCAGCGGCAGGGACAAAGAAACTCTAAGTTATTGGCTCGGCAATACTAACTCTTCACTAATCGCCGAACACGGCGCCTGGATTAAAGCCAAAGACAAGGACTGGCAGGTAATAGAACCCCTGCGAAACGATTGGAAAGATACGATAAGACCTATTCTTGAATTATATGCCGACAGAACACCAGGCTCTTCTGTTGAAGAGAAGGATTTTTCTTTAGTCTGGCACTATCGCAAAGCCGATTCTGAATTGGCTTCTCTCAGGATTCAGGAGTTGCGGGGCGCTGTTTTGAATCTTACCGAGAACTTAGACATCGGAGTATTCGAGGGCAGCAAAATACTCGAAGTTAAAAACATCGGCATAAGCAAAGGACACGCTACAGAGCGGTGGTTAGCAAAGGACAAATGGGACTTTATTTTAGCAGCTGGTGATGATTACACCGATGAAGATATGTTTTCAATTTTGCCCGAAAATGCATACTCGATTAAAGTGGGATACGGCATTTCAAAAGCCAGATTTAATTTGGATTCTGTGAATGAACTTAGGGGGTTACTTGAGGAACTAACCAAAAAACGAAAAAATTAGGAGTTATTATGTTAAGACTTGAAGATTTCCGTCATATAGTACCGGATGAAACATTAGCTGAAATTTACTCGCGTGCCAAAGGTCTTTATGGCAAGAATATTGTCCACCTAAATGCTACATATCAAGGTGGTGGTGTTGCAGAGATTCTTTATTCTCTTGTGTTGCTAATGAATGATGTGGGCATAAACACTGGCTGGCGAATTCTGCATGGCAGCCAGGAATTCTTCGAGATTACAAAGAGTTTTCACAATGCTCTCCAGGGAGCAAACTTTAACTTGTCAGAAAGAAAAAAGCATCTTTATCTTCAGGTCAATGAAAATTTTTCCAAGTTTACCCACTTAGACCACGATTGCGTAATCGTTCATGATCCTCAACCGCTTTCATTAATAAGGTCTTATAGAAAACATCAGCCATGGATATGGCGATGTCATATAGACCTAACCAACCCGCATGAGGAACTGTGGGATTTTCTTAAAGGCTTTCTGTTCAAATACGACCAGGTTGTTTTCTCAAGTGAAAAATATTTCAAAAAGGACCTGCCGGTAGATCAGAGACTAATATCTCCTGCTATTAATCCACTTAGCCAGAAAAACAAGGACATTTCCGACAAAACTATTCTTGAGCATATAACCAAAGCCGGCATACCTACCGACAAGCCAATAATTACCCAGGTCTCCAGACTTGACCCGTGGAAGGACCCGGAGGGAGTTATAGATGTCTTCAAGTTGGTTAAGGAAAAGGTCGATTGCAGATTGGTTTTCTGTTACAACGTAGCCAGCGATGACCCCGAAGGCCTAAGAATGTACAACAAAGTTTATAAAAAGGCCAACCGCCTTGTAAAAACTGGAGAGATTTTGTTTGTTGTGGGCAATAATGAAACGTTGGTGAATGCAATTCAAAGATTCTCCAACATAATAATACAAAAGTCCACAAAAGAAGGATTTTGTCTTTGTGTAACAGAAGCACTCTGGAAAGGCACACCTGTGGTAGCCTCGAACGTCGGCGGCATACCTACGCAGAT
>JBARPZ010000663.1:0-7697 GCA_049643445.1 Sedimentisphaerales bacterium | reverse complement strand
ACCTGTTATTGGTCTTACAGCTACAATTATGATTGCTGTTGGATGTATACTAGCTGCTTAAATTATAACTCCTTGAGAGAAATTATAATTTAATTATTTCCCATTCTTTTGGGTTATCACTACATATATCAACTACATTTAAGGTTCCTTGTATTATTCTATTCTCACCACAACTAACTGGTAAAATGTTTTTAGAATCTTTTGTATAAACCATTGAAGTATGAGGTTGATGAGAGAAATTACAAGAATAATTATTTGTTACTTTTTTTATTTCATCCCAATTTAAAACAGTTCCTGTATATCCCCACGAATTAATATCATTAGTATCATCCTCATATAAATTTGATTTAAATACTACTGGTTCAGTACAATTTGTATAAATCATATTATTTGGGCCAAATTTTGTTTTCAATTCATTGTATAGTGTGATAGCATCGTTTTTTTCCATAAAACAAGTTACAGTAAAATGACCCTGGTGATGTAGGGGATATATATATTCTGAATATGTATACCACACTCCATATTTGTAGCCCATTATATATATAACCTAAATATAATATATTTTTGAGTATGATGATGTAGAGTAACACCTATGTAAGGGGGTGATGTAGGGAGATACTGTGGCACCAACGGTACTATTCAACGCACCCTAGAATCGCTCCCTCTCTGGGGGTAAATCTCTCTCTTTATACCGTGTGCCCCTATACCCCCACTAACCGGAAATCGGTGACATAACGGGAAATGGGTTACATAACGGGAAATGGGTATAAGGAGATGTTTCAGTCCAACCTTCAACTTCAACTTCAACTTCAACTTGGAAAACTTTGGTCCGAAAAAAAATTGAAGTTTGTTTTTCCGAATCGGTTACCCCCATATTAACAGCAACAATCTCACGAAGATAACTGTCTTGAACTTTCAAAAACTTTCAAACACACAAACTACAATATGGATTCCGAATGCCTCATATGCGCCGAGGCCTTTAACCATACAAAGCACACAAAGGTAAGTTGTCCGTCATGTTCCTTTGCGGCGTGTAGGACTTGTTGTCAGCACTACATCTTGGACCAAGATGCGTCTGTATGTATGAACAAAGGTAAGAACCCTGATGGCAGTTACATCTGTCAGAAGGAATGGTCGCGAAAATTCGTAACCGATCATTTCCCAAGAACTTGGGTCAATAATCAGTGGAAACAAATGAACCAGAAAGTTGGCGTTGAGCGCGAAAAGGCTCTCCTCCCAGCCACTATGTCTGTAGTGGAACAGCGCAAAGAGGTTCAACTTATGGAGATTGAAATTATAGCTATCGACCGTCAGATACACAACTTGAACCAACGCAAATGGAACTTGAGGCAACAGATTCAAGCAGGAGGCAGTGTGGTCACTGTCCAAGCAGCGGCTCGCGGTAGAGCTTGTCCCGATACCGAATGTCGTGGATACCTAAGCACTCAGTGGAAATGTGGACTCTGTGATAAGTGGACTTGTCCTGACTGTCACGAGATCAAAGGCGGTAGCCGTGACACTGAGCATACTTGCGATCCAGATACCAAAGCCACCGCTCAGCTTTTGGCTAGAGACACAAAATCATGTCCTAAATGCGCTATTCCTATCCACAAGATTGAGGGATGTGACCAGATGTGGTGTCCAGAATGCCATACTGCCTTTAGTTGGCGAAGAGGCACCATTGAGACCCGTATCCACAACCCTCATTATTACGAGTGGCTCCGCAACAACAATGGTGGATCTGCGCCCAGAAACGCAGGCGATGTCGAGTGTGGCCGAGACCTTACTGATCACCGTGTATCTAATATGTTCGAGGAGCTTCGTAAATCCTTGTATACGGAACATAAATCGCTCCCTGTTGAGATTGAGAACATTAAGACAAAAATTTTAACCGTTATTCGTAATACCATACATTTGAGCGATGTCCAAAGCACGCGTTTCCAGACCAATAATGTCGTAGACAACCTTCAACTACGCGTTGATTACTTGGAGGGTAAAATGGATGAGAAACGGTTCGCATCACGCGTTCACACGGCAGACAAGGCCTTTCAGAAAAAAAGAGACATCTCAGATGTCATTCAACTTCAAGTTCAAGGTGTAACCGATATTGTCTATAGAATGATCGATGCCCTCAAGTATCCTGGCGGAAGGTCTGACCCTTGGCCCGACAGAGCCGCGCGCGAAAAATTCCTTTGGTTCCAAGGCGAACTCTCCACTATTTACTCCAATATATCTTCACTATATGACGAATTCGTGGCCCTTACTGTTTACAGTAACTCCATCCTGAGTGAACACTCTGTAACCTATAATAGTAAGCGTTACACAATCTATATGTCGCGTAACCACCCACGCACTGGCGATGTCATGTATTAGAATAGTCTTTGTATTTTAAAATTTAAATTAATTAACTAAACTCCTTTTTTCTTCAACATGACACAAATGATCATTTTTTTACTATTTTGAAAAAAAGTTTAATCTTTTTTGTAATTTTTTGACAAAAAATCGAGGGAAAAAAAAAATTGAAGTAAATTTTTACAAATACTCTTATTTATCAACCAAAACATAAGTGTTTTTAAAACTTTCAAAACTTTCAAAACTTTCGAACATGTCAACAACTGTCAACATCCCCACACACATGAAGGCTATGGGTAACCTAGCCATGGAGCACAAGGTAAGTGCTAAGGTAAGTAAGGAGAAGAAGGCTGCTAAGGCAAAGCGTGCTAAGATCATCAAGCAGCAACGCGCTAAGGATGCCAAGGAGGAACTCAAAGCCGCCAAAGAGCTGGCCAAGCTCGCCGCTATTGCCCAAAAGGAGAGCGATAAGCAGGCCAAGATTGATGCCAAGATTGAGGCCAAGCAGGCCGAGATTGACGATAAGGCTGCCGCCAAACAGGCCAAGATTGATGCCAAGGCTGCCGCTAAGGAGGCCAAGGCTCTTGAGAAGATGGCCGCCAAACAGACCAAGATTGATGCCAAGGCTGCTGAGAAGGCTCTCGCCAAGGAGACCAAGGCTGCTGAGAAGGCTCTCGCCAAGGAGGCCAAGGATGCCGAGAAGGCTCTCGCCAAGGAGGCCAAGGCTGCTGAGAAGGCTGCCGCCAAGCAGGCCAAGGAAATCGAGAAATCTGACGCCAAGGCAATCAAGGCTCTCGAAAAGGCTGCCGCTAAAGAGGCCAAGGCTCTTGAGAAGACTACCGCCAAGAAAGAGCTCAAGGCCAAGGCTGTCACAGAAGCTCGTGAGCGCGAGGACCTCATCGAAACCATCGTCAATAGACTTAGTGTAGAAGTAGCTTAATTTAATAACTTGTATCTTGTATTACCTTTAACTAAATAACAAAAAATGAAAAGGAACTTAGTGCCTTTTTTTATGTTACAACTAAAAATAAATAAAATTGAAGTGTATTTTCTATTATAGTATTATTCAAATACTTATTCAGTAAATTTTAAAAAATGCCTTGCGGATTTTGTCACCAAACTGGTCATAACCGAACAACATGTTCCACATTTAGAGCTGTCAGAGAAAGAGATGAACATCAGCGAAATGTAATTCAAATTATGGATTCACAAAGAGAAACGATGATTGAACAATTAGAACAAGAGAGAAATGAAAATATAAATACAATTGATTTAACAAGACCAGAAGTATTTCCCCAAACACCACCGGATACTCCCCGTCTTATGTTAACTCCGCCTCCTGCTAACTATTTAACTCCTGATGCTCCAAGAATGGGAAGAAGAGGAAGAAGAGGAGGTGAATGGAACATACAGCCAATGATGGAACATTTATTTAATGATGATGATGAGATTTATACTCCCAAAAAAAAACAACTAGTTACTTGTGTTGAATGTCCTTGTGAAACTACATCATGTGCTATTTGTATGGACGATTTAACTCAAGTAGATTTGATGGTAACCAGATGTGGCCATCAGTTTCATAGTGGATGTATGATTACTCATTTAAGAAAGAAAGATGATTGTCCTCTTTGTAGAGGAATTTTAGTAGCATAGAGATTATAAAATATAAAATAATTAAATTCCTTTTTCTCTCGTTCATCTTCAAACATACTCTATCACTAGCATTCAATCAATTGATACTGTTGTATTCTATAATTATATTTGAGATAGGGTATAATTATAGAATCGAAGAGAGAAAATAAGAATAAATACAACCATATCATTTATCCATTATATACACTAACCGGAAATCGGTTACATAACGGGAAATCGGTGACATAACGGGAAACCAGTTACAATCGGGGCTTACGCCCATTGCCGACATTTTATTTAATCTTTTTTTTAAAACAATAAAAAAAACAGTTTAATTAATTAATTTAAGTTATAAAATCCTATCTACTACTACTCTACTATTACATTTAATCTTCTTCTTCATCATCTTCATCGGGAATCTCATCAATTGATTTACTTTCTTCATTCCAAAGTCCTACACAATCATGACTATTCATATCAAATAGCACATTGTCATCAGATTTTAAATAAGTTTTTCCATCAATTTCAAATTTTACCACATTGGTTTCATCATCCTCATCATCCTCATCAATTTCAGCTGGCTGTAGTTCTTCATCCTTTACAGGCTCACTAACAGGACTTGTTTCCTCAACCTTTTCTTCTTGACTCTCTTGAATCAGACTAGCGATTAAATCTTCACCTACATTGGCGGTTACAATTTCCTTTTCCTTCTTAGGACGCCCCCGCTTCTTTTTTTCTCCTGATTCAGAACCTGCTTCTGATTCAGTATCTTCAGCAGAGGTATCCTTCTTTGGTCTTCCTCTCTTACTGCTTTTCAATTCAAATTGGCATTCGGGAATACTCCATCCCATCTTTTCTGCCTCTTTTAAAGCTTCTTCTTTGTCAATATTTAATTTTTTCATTACATTCGCGTATGGCGTTACTTGTTTCCCTTTTGGATCTTTGTATTCTAGAATATCACAATTTAATCTATCTTCAACTGTTCCATATGGTGCCGCTCCTCCATTCTTATCGACCAATTTTTCACATGGACCACAATAAGCAGAATCACAATTCTTCATACATTGTGTGTATAGTCCTGAATTCAATTTCAAAGCTGAACACTTCCCTAAAATTACTGACCCACACCAAGGTAGCACACAATTCGCCTTCAATTCATCCTTCTTCACCTCCTTCTTCTTCACCACCTCCTTCACCACCTCCTTCACCACCTCCACCTCCAACCCCACCCCCTTCTTCACCAACTCCACCTCACAATCCCTATCCACCATATTCAATGCCTTTAACATACTATCTAATTCTCCAAATCCACCCAACGATAACTCTAAACATACCTCCTCTCTTACTGCCAACAACAACGCATTATATATCTCAATACTCATTTCTTATGATTTATTACTTTTACTATTCCATCTACTCCCTCTACTAAATACACTTCAATTTTTTCTTAGGGGGTCCGGCCCCTAACGCCGGTAAAGTGTTTTTTTGACCCAGATTGACAAAAAGTAAACCCGTAAAAAAATTGAAGTTCATTTACTTACAGTAGCAGTATACATCCTCTAAACAGAAAGACAATAAAATGTCCTCAAAAATTTCCAAAATGAAATGCCATCACTGTGGTGGCCAGCATAAACAGAGTAAGTGTGGCCAATTTGTTCGTGATAATACAATGGCAAACTTATTAGTGTATAGTAGTGGCTTTCGTCATAATATAGCAGCCATACCAAAACAGATTCTACGCATGTCTGTTAACAAACTTGAAATGGGAATAATTTGGCATGATGAGATTGTGAAACCTGAAAATGACTGGAGAAGTAAACCTTTGAGTAGTTTTACAAAAAAACAGTTAATAGATAGACATTACAAACTAGTAAAAAGTATTGACAAACAAATAGAACAAATAGAACAGATAGTAGAGAAGAACCGCGCTGAAAAACAAGAAACAGATGATGTTTGTCCTATATGTCTTGATAGTTTATCTGATAAAAAATTGTGTACATCTCCTTGTGGTCATACATTCTGTTCGGATTGCTTTATTAGAAATATAACCTCAGATATGTCCGCAAACAAAAATGCTAGTAGTTGTCCGTGTTGTAGATCTCTTGTTATCCCCTTAATTACACGAGGATATGGTCGTTAGTAATGAAAATAAAATTGTATCTATAGCTCAGTTGGTAGAGCGATCGACTTTTGATCGAGTGGTCGAGGGTTCAAACCCCTCTAGATACAACTATGGGACATAAATATAGTTCGCCTCCTCGTGGTGTGTCCTGGATTAAAACCAAATGAACTATTCCCTTTTAGCATCTTTGACCGCCTTATAATGTATGACCATAAAGTCAGTCACGACCACCTTATAATAAGGTCAGTACGCACCACCTTATGGTCATACATTAGAAAAGATGCTAATTGTCGTCGGTCTAAACTCTAATTTAAAACATAAATAATAATTACATGATAAAAATGACCTGAATAAGTCATTAAACTGTTCTAAATCCTGCTTAAAAATCCAAGCAGGGGGTATGTTCCACCTTAACCGGTATACATGCTTATGTAGCTCTCCCATACCATATTATATTTTCTAGATATATATGGGGCCGGATAGCTCATGGCCCAGAACTATTCCAGTATCTTTATACTATGACTAAGAGAACCACTCTTAATTGAGGTCGAGTAACTCGGTAGTAAACAGATTGGGTGAGAGAGGAAATGACACTTCTTACTTGGTGTAGACCCTGAAATAAGGGTGTAAAGTAAGGTGTAGTGGAGCGTTAAACGACAGATTGTATTGTAAACAAGGTATCAATAATGACGGTTGTTGGTATCTTGTGAATAGTATTGTCTGTTATAAATGTGTTATCGTTCTTGCTAGAGGCATTGCCTATCTCCAACTGAGGTAGGCCGTTACCATTACACTAGATGAAAAATCAATACGAGTGAAAAATAAGCATTATAAGAACCGATCACTCTTATAATGTGAATTAGAAGCTTTATGTTGTTTCTCGTCTTATGCTAGTCGATATTTTCAAGGAGTGTTTTAAATCGGAAAATAGTTAGATAAACACCCACTATTATTTATTTGGTCGCAGATATAATAATAGTTTTTTTTTATATAAGTCTTTCAATCATACTTTCAAATCTCCAACCGTGATGTTTAATTAAATATGCTTCTATTAATATAATAATAGTAGCAGTTAATAATCCTATTGATACAATAATTAAATAAAAATAATTTGATTGTAAATATTCTGCTTTTAAAAATTCTTCAAATTCTTCAAAACTAATAAGCTTATTTTTATCAGCATCTATAGCAATGAATAGCTGTTCGATAGAATGTTGTCTTTTGTTAGTATAACCCATAGATGATAATGTGTTTTCTAATTGACTTTTAGTTATATGATGATTTCTATTTTTATTATATAACTTCCATAATTTATTAACTTTTTCTTCACTATCATAATTAGTTGATAATATGTTAGCAAAATAATTTTGAATACTAACAATAATATTATCAGGTGCTAAATAAGTAGTTATCATCATAATAAATGCCAATGACCATCCCTTTCTCCAGTTTTTAAATTTATGCGTATTATATGCTATTACACCAGTTGCTCCGACTAAAGCAAAATAATTAATCATTGATTGGTTTATATAACCAAATACAGTAGAATTACTAGGATTATATAGATATAACCAAATATTATTAAAACCAT
>JBARPZ010000662.1:0-7924 GCA_049643445.1 Sedimentisphaerales bacterium | reverse complement strand
TGTATAAGCGCCGGCTTTATTTGCTGCAGCAGACTGACATTTTGCGACTTGCAATACACCAGAAAGCTTTTCAAATCTCGCCCATAGGCCAGGATTGTATTGTTGGACAGACCCGCCTCAACAATCAGATAATCCAAAAAATCCCTGACGCTCTGACCTAAAGGCAGGGAAACCAATTTTTCACTACTGGATTGTAGCTGCACCGAGGACATGTGAATTATTCTCTAAATAAGCAATACACAATAAGATATAGACAACTCGATAATATCAATATCGGCGTTAAAACAACCTTACCTTTAGCCATGTGTACCAGACAATATCCACAAAGAAGCTCAAAAACAATAAAATCACATCTTGACAACACAGTTATACTCGGAATAGTAGAGACATCCTGCTGTCTGTTACAACATTATGTAAAAAATGAAGGATAATAATATGGACGATATCAAGCTGACTCGACGTGAATTGCTGCAACATGCAGCTGGCGGCACAATATCACTGGCATGTTTTTCGGGCGACAGGGCACAGCCCACGAGTCAAGAACTCCCTCAAGTCCGAGCTATCACTCAAGGGCCAAAATTTCACTGGTTCAGCTACTACGATAAACTGCAGTTCGACCCATCCTGCCGCTACGCGCTCGGAATGGAGACCGACTTTGAGCATCGCAGCCCCAAGCCGGATGACGTTATCAGTATTGGTATGGTCGATTTGAAGAACGATGACCGTTGGATTAAGCTCGGCAAAAGCAGCGCATGGTGCTGGCAGCAGGGCTGTATGCTCCAGTGGCGGCCCGGCTCGAAGAATGAAATTATATGGAATGACCGACAAGACAACCGATTCACCTGTCACATCTTCAATGTCAAGACCGGCAAAAAACGAACACTGCCCAATCCTTTTTATACGATTAGCGCGAATGGCAGAACCGCCGTCGCACCGGATTTCCGGCGTATCCAGGACATGCGTCCGGGTTATGGCTACGCAGGACTGCCCGATCCATATAAAGACGACCCGGCACCCAAAGATTCAGGAATTTTCCGTCTCGACCTCGATACCGGCAAGCACAATCTGATAATCTCTATCGCAGACGTTGCAAAAATCCCAAATCCGCACGCTGACCTCACCGGTGCAAAACATTACTTCAATCATCTGCTGTTCAATCCCAATGGCTCGCGATTCATCTTTCTACACCGCTGGCGAGCCAAAGGCCGGCAGGGCTTTGGCACGCGAATGCTCACTGCCCAGCCGAACGGCTCAGACATTCAAGTCGTGGATGATTACGGCAAAACATCTCACTTTATCTGGCGAGACACAAGCCATATTCTCGCATGGGCATGGCATCCCTCACACGGAAATGCCTTTTATCTGTATGAGGACGGCACCCGCAAGGTCGAAGTGGTTGGAAAAGCAATTTTAACCCAAAACGGCCATTGCAGCTACTTGCCCGCCGCACGTATGGCGGGCCTGCCGGGTAATAAGTGGATTCTCAACGATACCTATCCGGACAAGGAGCGAAAACAGCACGTCTATCTCTACAATATCACGACAGGCAAGAAAGTTCCACTTGGCAGTTTCCATTTGCCGCCTGAATACAAAGGCGAATGGCGATGCGATACACACCCACGTTTCAGCCCGGACAGCCGAAGCGTCGTCATTGACTCACCGCACGGAGGCAACGGCCGACAAATGTATCTAATCGACATCAGTGAAATTACAGCCTGAAAAAGCCTTCGATTGCTCCGTAAAACCGCCTTTTTACGTTTTTCGCGCAGAATAAGCCTCGAAAAAAAAGCAACTATTATCTTATTCACATGATTACTAATAACGACAACGCTTGGCCCGTTTCAGCCGGGCACTTACTTACATTCTCAAGGTTTATGAGGACTGAGGTGGTTTCATTGGAAGCATAGTTGTTACTATAGGCGCAGCTCAGTAATAGAACGACAAAAAACCAAAGCTCTTTTTTAGAAAATCAATTCATACTTGAGCCAACAGCTCACTGCCTATATAATCAGATGAATTACAGAAACCAAAAATTGAATGGACCTAAAATGAATGCACCCAAATCACTATTATTTATGGCCTGTTCGGCTTTTTGCTTTTTGGCAGGCTGTGCTCAACCGCAGCACCAGGAAGTGGTCGAGCAAATTTGTCTGTCGGATATGGACAAACAGCAGGCAATGCAGACAGCCGAAGATGTCCTTGACCGAATTAACTTTACTATCGCCAAGGCTGATGCCGAGCAAGGAGTTATCCGAACCAGGCCGCTGCCGGCGGCGCAATCCTTCGAATTCTGGCGCAGCGATAACGTCGGCTCTTTCAACTCCACCGAAGCAAATCTGCACAGTATACGAAGAACCGCCGAATTAGGCATAAGCCGGCAAGGCGGGCAATTGTGTATCATCTGCGACGTGAAGGTACAAAGATTGTCTCTGCCTGAGCGCGAGGTAACAAGCAGCGGACGTTCATACGAAATGTTTACGCCAAGCGACCAATCGATACAGGTGCTGGAGCTACACCCTGAGCAGAAAGAAGGTATGGCCTGGGTCGATTTGGGCAGTGACAAACAATTAGCAACAGACATTTTGAAACAGATTGAAAAACAACTGAAACGTGAAGAATAAATAAGCAGATGAGTGAACCTATCTACTCATCTACGCACAAAGGCATCTACGAGAAACGAGATATGAAAATACTGGTTTGCGGTGGTGCAGGTTATATCGGCAGTAATATGACGGCAATGTTATCTGCCGAAGGTTTCGAACCTGTCGTCTATGACAATCTCAGCACAGGCCACAGGTCAGCGGTCGGCTCGGCTGAGTTTGTTGAGGGTGATTTAGCCGACTACGAATTGCTCGTCAAGACGCTCAAGAAATACAAAATCGAGGCGGTCATGCACTTTGCCGCGTTCATTGAGGTCGGTGAATCAGTGCAAATGCCTCTCAAATACTATCATAACAACGTATCCTGCACACATAATCTACTAAGCGCAATAGAGGCAGTCGGCGTAGATAAATTCGTATTCAGCAGCACCGCGGCCGTTTATGGCATACCGGAACAGGTACCCATTACCGAAGATTCACCGAAACAACCCATCAATCCCTATGGGGAAACCAAACTGGCCGCCGAAAGAATGTGTTACTATCAAAGCCAAGCGGTAAAACTGCGATACGCCACGCTGCGATACTTCAATGCCTGCGGTGCGGGGGTAAATGCATCCCTCGGTGAAGACCACAGGCCTGAATCGCATCTGATTCCACTCATCATAAAAGCTGCGATGGGGAAAAACAGCGAAGTCCAAATCTACGGGACCGATTATCCTACGCCGGACGGCACCTGCGTTCGCGATTACATCCATATCGAAGATTTGTGCAGGGCACACCTGCTTGCTTTGGAAAAACTGGACCATAACAGCGAACTGGTCTACAACTTGGGCAACGGCCAGGGCTATTCCGTCAAAGAGGTAATCGAAACGGCAAAGAAGGTCAGCGGCAAAGACTTCAAAGTCGTGGAAACTGACCGTCGGCCGGGCGATGCACCAATATTAACATCTGATGCCACAAAGGCCAGGACCGAACTCGGATGGAAACCGCAATCCCCTGAGCTGGAAAAAATCATTGCCACCGCATGGCAGTGGCATAACGAGCATCCTGATGGATATCCAGACTGAATTGCTCAATAACTTAAAAACGCAAAGGAGACCAACCTGTGGAAGCAGTTAATGCGAAAGTGACAGCTTTTTTAGATAAAAACGAAATGAATCCTTCTGATATCGACATGGAAAATACCTGCCAGGTATTCCTTAAAGAAATGGAACGAGGCCTGGCCGCAGAGCAAAGTTCCTTGGCCATGCTGCCAACCTACATCGAAATCGAGCGGGAAATTCCACTGAATAAGCCTGTCATCGTCATGGATGCAGGTGGGACCAACTTTCGTGTGGCCACTGTCAGCTTCGACCAGGATGGAAACTCAAAAATAGAGAATTTCAAGCTCTTCTCCATGCCCGGAGTAAAACAGCAAGTCAGCAAAGACAAGTTCTTCAAGACCATGGAAGGATACTTAGATGAAGTTATTGATAAAAGCGAGAACATCGGCTTTTGCTTTTCATATCCGATTGAAATATTTCCCAATAAAGACGGGAAGGTCTTATATTTCTCCAAAGAAATCAAGGCCGATGAAGTTGCCGGCAATATGATTGGCGAAAATCTTAATATTGCTATCAGCAACTCAGGAAATGCCGACAAAAAAAATATCATTCTGCTTAATGATACGGTAGCCACTCTGTTGGCCGGCAGAGCTGATGTTAAAGGTATGTCTTTTGAAACCTACATCGGCTTTATCCTGGGCACAGGGACAAATTGCAGCTACATCGAGACCAATAAGAACATCACCAAAACCAAAGACCTGGACCTTACCAAAAGTCAGATAGTAAATGTCGAATCAGGCGGTTTCGGCAAAGCACCACAGGGAAAAATAGATAAAGACTTCGACCAATCTTCAAACTGCCCGGGAATGTACACCTTTGAAAAAATGATTTCGGGCGCCTATCTCGGCCCACTTTGTTTATGGGCCGTTCGTGCGGCTGCCCGGGAAGGACTCTTTTCAAAAGAGTCCGCCGAGAAGCTGAAGGAAATCAAAGAATTAAGCACAAAAGATGTCGATGACTTTATGTCTTACCCGCAAGGCAAGGGAGGACCTTTATCATTGGCCTTAAACACAGCAAGTGAAGAAGGCCTCGCCACAGCATACTACCTGATTGATAGATTGATAGAGCGAGCTGCAAAACTGACAGCCATCAATTTATCCTCCGCCGCTATCAAAAGCGGCAAAGGCCGGAATCCCTGCCGACCGGTCTGTATCGTCGCAGAAGGAACCACTTTCTATCATTTAAAGTCACTCAAACAGCGTGTTGAGTATTATTTGAAAGACTACCTCGTAAATCAAAAAGGTATATTCTACGAGATTATAAACGTGGAAAACGCGACATTGATTGGTGCCGCCATCGCAGGCTTGACTAATTAATAAAGTAACCTTTCACAGTAGCATAATTTTATTACGGTCGAGATATCAGACTTATCCCTGGTCCTGAAGGATTTCCATTCGCTGCTGTATGGTATTTCTATGGGTGTTTTACTCTGAGACAATCGGCTGTTCGCATCTGGTCAACTCATAAGTATCATTGGCAATAGCGACCTGCTCATTTGCGGGAATTACAAAGACTTTGACTCTGCTGTCGGTGGTACTGATTTCAGCTTCTTTTGTGACAACCGTCTTGTTTTTTTCCTCGTCAAGCTGGACACCTACTTGATTTAGGCCAGTACATATCTGCTGACGCAGGAACACGGCGTTTTCCCCTATGCCGCCTGTAAAGACTACAGCATCAACTGTATCCAGAACAGCACAATATACGCCGATGTACTTCTTGATGCGGTAGCAGAAAATATCGATAGCGAGCTGTGCCCGAGAATTGCCCTGGCCTGCAAGTTCCACGAGGTTTCTCACGTCGTTCGAGACACCCGATATTCCGAGCAGCCCGCTTTTCTTGTTGCACAGCTCTTTCAATGCTTTTACGTCGTATCCTTTATCGCCAAGATAAAAGAGTATCGCCGGGTCAAGGTCGCCGGAGCGCGTTCCCATCGGCACCCCTTCCAGAGGCGTAAATCCCATAGATGTATCAATTGACCTGCCCTGTTTCACGGCGGTAATAGAGCAGCCGTTTCCAAGATGACAGGTAACGGCGTTGATATTATATTTCCCACGGCCCATTATGGAAGCAGCACGCCTGGCAACATATCTGTGCGAGATTCCGTGGAAACCATATCTGCGAATCCCGTATTGCTCGTAAAGTTCGTACGGCAGGGCATACATGTACGCGGTTTTCGGGATGGTGGCATGAAATGCGGTGTCAAAGCAGGCAACCTGCTTTGCGTCAGGAAGTCTGCGCTGCACGGCCTGGATGCCTGCGAGGTTAGGAGGATTGTGCAGTGGAGCAAGGTCTGCGTACTTCTCGATAGAAGCAATTACCTTTTCATCAATATTTACAGAGTAAGTGAACTCTTCGCCTCCGTGAACTACTCTGTGACCGACGGCACCAATTTCAGAAAAGTCCTGTATAACTCCCACATCTCTGCCGACAAGAGTCTCCAATATAAGCTCCATTGCCTTTCCGACATCTTCGACCTTTGTTTGCACGGTGTGGGTCTTGCCATTAAAGAAATGAGAGAGTTCTGATCTTTCCTCTCCAATTCGTTCGACCACGCCGTGGGCCAGGACCTCCGCCTGGGGCATGTTGTACAAGTGATACTTGACCGAGGAACTACCCGCATTGATAACAAGTACTTTCATTTTCAATACCATCCTTTTACTCTATGCGCCTTTCTTACCGATTTCGTTCGGCTTTTTCTACACCACCTGCACCAAAGTTAAAATCACCGCCGAAACTATGTCATCTACACTTGCCCCTCTTGAAAGGTCCGTGATAGGCTTTGCAAATCCCTGCAGGAACGGCCCAATGGCCTGAGCATCGGCCATATATTGCGTGAGCTTGTAGGCGATGTTGCCGGAATTAAGGTCGGGGAAAATGATAACATTAGCCTTTCCTGCCACAGCACTTTCATCCTTAACTTTCTTAGCAGCTACTCTGGGTACTATGGCCGAGTCCGCCTGAAACTCGCCGTCAATGGCCAATTCAGGTTCCCGAGCCCGTGCTATCTTGAGAGCCTCCTTGACTTTATCCACACTTGGGCCGAAAGCACTGCCCTTGGTAGAAAATGATAAAAGGGCTACACGCGGTTCCATGCCGAGAAGTCTCCTCGCACTTTCAGCCGAAGCCAGTGCAATATCGGCGAGCTGTTCAGCCGTAGGGTCGATGTTGACAGCGCAGTCGGCGTAAATGAACGGTTTGTCTTCCTCTCCAAGAAAGTTGGGAATAACCATAAGAAAATAGCTGGAAGGAGTCTTGATTCCGGGGCTCAATCCTACGGTTAAGACTCCGGCTTGAATAAGAATCGATGTCGCACTGGCCACACCAGCAACGGCAGTATCCGCATCGCCGCAAGCTACCATCATGCCCGCGTAGAATAGCGGCTTGACGACTATGCGTTTTGCCACCGCGGCGGAAATACCATCTCTTTGGCGGCTGTATTTGTCAGCATAAAAATCGATTTTATCATTTTTTTTGGGATTTATGGTTTTGATACCAGCGAGATCGACCCCGGCTTTCTCGATTGCGGTTTCAAGCTGTTCGGGTTTTCCGAGCACAATTGGCTGTGCAATATCTTCGTCTTTCAGTCTTCGAGCAGCCTGAATTATTCGCTCGTCCCTGCCCTCCGGCAAAACAACCAATAGTTTTTTTCTCTTTGCCTTCTCCCTAAAATTGTCTATAATGCCCATCTTTGGAACTTTCTTGTTTTACAAAGAGTTCCTGTTATTGTTCCTGTTTTTTACTTTAGTTTTTAAGTTAGCCGCGGGTTTCAGACAATGCAAGAAAAATATGAATTTGTACGATTAGTAGGAAATGAAAGGCGGGTAGGAACGAAGCTCGCCGATGTATCTCGGCACTGGCAGGGGAAAAGCGAGCGTTTCCTGATGGTAAGCCCACATGATGACGATGCGGCTTTAGGGGCTGGCCTGCTGATTCAATTAGCTAAACGGGAACACGTGCCCGTGCACATTGTCATCGTTACAGACGGCAGCCAGGGTTACTGCAGCATAAAAGAAAAAGATACCATTGCCGAAATCAGACGCAATGAAAGTTTCGAATGTTATCAGAGCTTAGGCGTTCCGAAGAAAAATATTGCCTGGCTCGGCTTCCCGGACTGCCGGATAAATTATTACCGGGGCAGAAGCCCTGCCGAGGCAAACGATCCTCTGGCAATCAGCGGTTTTACAGGGTTGCAGAATAATTTTACTTATTGGCTGCGAAAGA
>JBARPZ010000661.1:0-6134 GCA_049643445.1 Sedimentisphaerales bacterium | reverse complement strand
GCGGGTCAGCTGCTCGACATCCGTGGCGAGCTTTCTTGTCTCGGCTTCAAATAGTTCGCCTCGCCTATCGGGCAGCAGACACTCTGCCGGGGAGAGGCGCAGCAGCTCATCGAGTAGTTTTTCTTCGGGCAGGTCCTGGACGAAGAAGTGGCCGGTGGAAATGTCTACCCAACTGATAGCGGCCTGGTGTTTTGTTCCGAGACCTACCGCACAGAGGAAATTGTCCTCTTTGGCATCAAGCAACATATCGTCGGTGAGCGTGCCCGGCGTGACGACCCGCACAACATCACGTTTGACAACACCCTTTGCGGTTTTTGGGTCTTCTACCTGCTCGCAGACGGCGACCCTGTAGCCGGCCTGAATCATTTTTTTCAGATACCCATCGACGGCGTGATATGGTACGCCGGCCAGCGGAATGGGATTGCTGCCCTTGCTTCGGCTGGTGAGTGTCAGGCCGCAGACACGTGAGCAGGTCTTGGCATCCTCGTAGAAGGTCTCGTAGAAATCACCCATGCGAAAAAACAGTATGCAGTCAGGGTATTTCTGCTTGAACCTGGAGAACTGCTTCATCGCAGGCGTTAGTTTTCCATTTGTGGCGGCCATAGTGCAAGATTATACAGGAAGTTGGCCGTTTAACAACTCTGTTATGATTGAGGCCGCCTGCTGTTTAGATTTGTCGTCCTTAAGTAATCATTTCATTATCACTTTAGCTGTACAAACGAAAAATTGTAAATAAATATTACACTGCGGGGAGAGTGCCAAAACTCTTGTTCTTTCAGAGCAAAACTTGCGAAATGATGGATAAATTAAGGTTTCTTCGTATGGGCTTGTGCCGATACAGTTATTATTGTTATGCTTTTTGTTTTTGAGCTTTAATGATTTTAGCTAAGGATCTTAATGCCTGATTCACCGAGGTTGGCGTTTTAAATACTTCGGCCACGTCCGGATCCAGCAAAACGATATTGTTTCCTGCTTTGTACTTTTTGGCGTATTTACCTCTGACACCTTTACTAAAATCGTATTCTTTTCTCATATTTACCTCGAAACAAAGGAGTTTGATTATTCTTGCTCATACTGTCTTCTCTCGCTCCTAGTGGCCTTACGAGCGCTAATTATACGTATGATATCATCACGATCCGAATGTACAACCACAATGATCTTATTATTGACGGATGTTCCAATGGTGATAAATCTATCTTCACCGTTCGAATGGGCTGGATCAGGAATAGTAGTAGATAGGAGATCAGCAAAAATTGTAGACGCTTCCTCAAACGCTATTCCATGCTTCTTCTTATTCGACTGAGATTTCTTGAAGTCCCATTCAAATTGTAGTGGCATTATTTAGGTCCTTTAATTCCTATAGCATAACACTATATTGTAAAGATATCACGATTTTAGCACTTAGGGCATTATTTGCACACCATTTATTTTTCACAAACCCTTTTAGGTAGGCCAGCCAACTCTACACTTTGCCGTTTAACAACTCTGTTATGATTGAGGCGGCCTGCTGTTTGGATTCGGCGTTTTTGAGTTGTTTCATGAGGCTTTCCTGCCGGGCTGTTATGCAAACAGCAGTAAGCAGGTCAAAATCGGCTACGCCGGCAAGCTGCTGGATTTTTCCCGTGAGATCTTCGATACCGGTCTCGAATTTTGCACTTATCTGCACAGTGTTGGCCAAAATCTTCGGCAATTTGCCGGTATCGAGCTTCGCGGGCAAGTCGGATTTGTTCAAGACCGTCAATAGTTTTTTGCCTGTGATTTTTTCAAGAATCCGGTTGTCAATCTGGTCGACAGGCAGGCTGTTATCCAAAACAAGCAAAACCAGGTCCGCGTCTTCTAAAATTTGGGCGGTTTTTTGCTGAGATGCTTTTTCAACAACATGTTCAGGCGCTGCTGCAAGCTCTTCATCCAGACCTGCGGTATCAATCAGCTCTACTGAAAGCGGACCGATTTTGCATCGTGCTGAAATCCAATCCCGGGTTGTGCCTTTGATGTCGGTTACTATTGCTTTCTGTCTGCCTGCAAGGCAGTTTAACAGTGTGCTTTTGCCGGTGTTTGGCGGGCCTATTATGGCGGCTTTGCAGCCGGTGATAATCAGTTTCGCTGTCTGGCTGTTTTTAAGTATACACCCGACGTCGGCTGAAATCCGGCCAATAGATATTGTGTTTAAGTTTTTGAGCCATTCGGCTGCTTTGCTGCTCAAGCCAGCATCGATTTGATTTACGATTAATTTTGTACCCTCGAGCGTTCTGGCCCTGGGTTGGGTGAGTTTGGCTTCGAGTTCTATTGTATTGATGTGTTTTTGTGCCGCCAGGGTTTTGGTTAGAAGCTGGTCTGTGGTCAAGAGCTTGGCACCCTGCTGCCGGAGCAATTGCATTATCATCTCGTTGATAAGGGGATTACCGTGACAGTGAATGGCGAAAGTTTCGGGGCCTTCGCAGCCGATTACAACCTCATCGACAGTCTCTTGTGCATCGACGATTGTGCCGAGAAGAATTTTGCCGGTTTGATAAGTTGCCGGTTTTTCCCCCGCGGGCTTGAATACCTTTTTTATGACGGCTTCGGCTGTGTCACCGAAGACCTGAATGGTTGATATTGCGCCGGTTCCTTTGCCGGTCATTACTGCAGCGAAAGCAGCCATAGGTTAGATGACCTGCTCCATTTTTTCTTCGATATATTTTTTGTAGGCCAGAAAGATGCCTTTTATGACGAGGTTCGGCACGTAGGAATCAATAAACTCACAGTCGTCCCTAATAATTTTCGCGGCTGAGCCCGTAAGTACGGTGTGTGGCCATTTGCCGAGATTCTCTGCGTAACGCCTGATAACCTCCTGTAATGTTGCGACAGCCGAATAATACAAGCCGCAGTTTATGGCCTCGGTCGTATTTTTGCCATACGGAGCCTTTGGCCTGGTGACTTTTGCCTTCGGCAGTTGGGCGGTGTGTTCTTTAAGTGCGCGCGCACTGATTTCAAGGCCCGGACAAATGGCGCCTCCAAGAAAAATACCTTTATCATTAACGAGGTCGATAGTAACAGCGGTGCCGACATCTGCAACGGCTACGGCATCTTTTACTACAGCATAGGCCGCTGCGGCTGAGACTACTCTGTCTGTGCCGACCTTGTCCGGCTCATCCACCCAAAGGGTCATTGGCAGAGGTATATCCTGGCCTATAATGTGCACCTTTTCGTCGAGATTGTCCTTTACTATTTCCCGGACAAGTTGGGTCCAGTCGGGTTTTACGCTGCAAACAACGATAACACCATCGCGTTTTCCTTCTTTAGAGCTTTTTGCAATCGGAATTTTGTCCCAGGCGGACTTAAAAATGTCCGTCAATTTTTCACGGGACCGGCCGGAGACGGACTTGATGAACTGCTCTTCATCCTTCAAATAAAGGGCTGTCGTGATATTCGTATTGCCAATATCTACTGCGATTATGTTCATAATTCATTACCCGTTGTTCGTCTGAATATCGTAACGCAAGACCGCAGATTGTCAAGAATATCCGTACACTACTATCATAATAAGTTAAATAATCCCGTAATGTATTGTTTGCAATTGCTGCTGCTCAGGTAAATTTAGTGCCAGAGCTGTTTGTAAATGTCATATTTGTTAATGAAATATTCATGTCAGCAGCTTGTCAAGTTGAGATTTGAGGGTGATTCAGGAATCGAGCCTATTTTTCCAGGAGGTATAAAAGATTCTAAAAATATTCGATATCGAGTGTATGGGGCAATTCTTCAAGTGGGCAGCCGGGACATCTGGCTTTTGGCCTGCAGAATTCTTTGCCGACTTTTACCAGCAATGCATGGTATTCATTGAAAAGCTGCGTGTCCTCCGGCAGATTCGACTGGTATAATTCACGCAACTGCTCGTAATCAGCGTCCGGCTCGATTAGCTGATGACGAAAAGTGATTCGAGCGGTGTAGGCATCCACGACGAAAACGGGTCTGGCCAAAGCGTAGAGCAAAATCGAGTCTGCAGTTTCGAAACCGATGCCGTTTATCGCTAAAAGTTCGGCCCTTAATTGGTTGGTATCTATGGTTTCAAGGTTTGTCAGTCGGCCATCGTAATTTTCGAACAGCCAGTTTATGAAGTTTTTAAGCCTTTTCGTTTTTATATTGTAATAGCCAGCTGGTCGTATATATTCGGCAAGCTGCGAAACGTCGAGAAGGTGGAGTTTTTCGGGTGTCAGACAATTGGCGGATTTCAGATTTGCTATTGCTTTTTCGACATTGGTCCAGTTCGTATTCTGGGTCAGGATGGCGCCTATGATTATTTCGAATTGAGTTTGGCCGGGCCACCAGTGCTGGGGACCGAAGCAGTCAAAAAGCATCCGGTAAATTTCGTTCAATTGGTCGCTTATCATTGCCCGAATTTTTGTTGTAAAAAAGCTTAAGTGTTTAACTGTTGTAATTTCGATTTATTTCAAGTAAACTCTCTGAAATTTATGCGACTCAGTCAACTAATTTTCGGTTTTTAAGGACAAAAAGTTATAAATGTGAGAACAGATAAACGAGTGAAAAAAAGAGGAAAGCACAGCTCAAGCCAATTGCTTAACTTTACGCGAGATTCCTATCTTGAACGGACGTCCCGGCCGATTTATGCTATAATTTTCCTGCTGCCGTTTATCGTCTTCTATGAGGTGGGAACGATTTTGATCAATACCGACACGCTGAACCAATCTCAGGTTCGAGTTGTGGCGTTTGTATGGCTTCAGAATCTGCTTGAATATCTGGGTTCCAGCGGCAAGTTGGCATGGGTGGCACCTCCTTTGGCGGTTGTAGTACTTTTGGCAGCACTGCAATTGACATCGCGCAAACAATGGGGATTTGGTCTTGGCGATCTTTGGCCGATGGCCATAGAGTGCATTTTGCTCGCAGTGCCGTTGATTGTATTGAGTTTGTTTTTGAATAGTCCGCCCGGGCCACAGGACGATATTGGCCAATTTGGTAACAGTGCGACACGATTTCGTCGAGCGTCTTGTGTGAGGCATGATTCGAAATTCGAAACTCTAAATTCACGATACGCAATTCCGCCCTCGAGCGCAGTGAAGGGACGCAATACGCAATACGACAAAGTGTTGCCGAGCTGTTCTTCGATTACAGGAAACACTTTACCGTTGGCGGCTGCGGAGACCGGCAGCAGTGAGGTAAAAAGTGAATCTCTGCTGGCGAGTATTGTTACCGGTATTGGAGCGGGGATTTATGAAGAACTTGTTTTTCGGTTGATTTTGATATGCGTTTTGATGCTGTTGTTCCAGGATGTTCTAAAGCTCAGCCATAAGAACTCGATTATACTTTCGGTTCTTGTATCGGCAGGATTGTTTAGTGCACATCATCATATAGTTCTTATAAATGGGCAATTGGCACTAAGTGCTGCATTTAACTGGACTGAGTTTGGTTTTAGGACGATTGCAGGTGTTTATTTCGCTGTTCTTTTTGCAATTCGTGGTTTTGGAATTACGGCGGGAACTCACGCTTTTTACGATATTATTGCGACGATTATCAATGCGGCCTTCTTTAGCAGCCCAAATTAATCGGGGAAATTGCGTTTTCAATTCTTTTTTGAAAAAAACTTCACACCCGTTAGTCATTTAGCCTGCGGAACTTGCAAAATAATCGTCCTATAAGCCCACGAATCGGCCCTATCAATACTGATATTGTCCTTGAATAAGACGCGGAAATTTTGTATAATAACTTCAACATCGTAAGTTAGTTTATTTGTTTTAGGACACTTGGACTATGGAATTACCGCAAATCAATGTGGCTATTGAGGAATTGTCATTCAGTCTTTTTCAAAGACCTTTGCATCCGGAGCTTTTCCAAATTTATGCCAGTCGGCGATTAAAGACCGCCAAATACGAGGCGATTATCTGGGTTACCGGCTGCACTCATGTTGTCAGCGTGTTTACCACAGATGCGTGCATGGCTGAGGTTGTAAGTGCACCCGGCCAGATGCTTCCCTCTCGCGGCTTGATTGAGCGTTTTCAATTCCGTGGCCCACGCTCTCACAAATGCACTTTGAGCAAAGGGCTAAATTATATGACCGATTTCCAGGTCGAGAAGATGAGTCCGAACCTGTATCGGCAGAGCTATGTCGATCTCGACCGTTTCGCCCGGAACCGCGGCGTGTT
>JBARPZ010000660.1:0-2114 GCA_049643445.1 Sedimentisphaerales bacterium | reverse complement strand
TTTAAGCTCAACGATTAAGGTTGTTGATATCTTCATTTCGCCCTATACGGATACGTGGTGGCCGCGACGAGTGCGGGACCGTATTGCTGCCACAGGCGTTCTGATTCAAACCTATCGGCATTTCTGGGCAGCTCAAGGCTTATGATAGGTATGCCGAGCATAACTCCGGCGTGGGAACCAAGAGAGCCGGGCTTTGCGCCAATCTTTTTCAGTGGCAGGTTACAATATTCTGCCATACGGTTTGCCAGCGCTTGGCTGGGTCCGTCGTAGTCGATACAGGCCAAAGGCTGGTGAATGCTGACAATGCGGTCGGGGGTGTATTGGCGGATAAGCTGAAAAATAAAGCGGGATTCAGGCTCGGAAAGTGCAGTGCGGCCGAACCGGTTGCTATTGATACGATTGGATGCGGGGAAGTTACGGTTCAGGTCGATGCCGCGAGTGTTGTAGCGACTGTTGTGGGCTACGCCGTCCGGATTGGCAATGGGTAGAAGCACGACTTTTCGTTTCTCTAACATTTTCGGGTTCTGTTGGAGATATCTTTCCAGTTGGTGGACTAATTGTATTCCAGCTTTTTCGTTGCCGTGAATTGCCGCCAGTATGAAAGTAACGTCGGTGCCCTGACCGAGGACGGTGTGTACCATAGGCCGGTTTTCTATAGATTTGCCGGCAATAGAGCGTGGTATCTCTAACTCAGGTTTCGGTGGTGGCAGGACCTTGACTATAACAGGATAGTCCACGGGTTTGTAGCAGCCGGCAAGAGCAAGAACGACAAATAGGGCACAAGCTGTCAAGATATGAGAATGCTTCCTTTTCATCCCGTTAGAAATCTCCTTTTTTGTAGAATGTTCCGCGCCCATATGATTTCTAAGGGTGTTTAGCATATTAGTGTTCGTTTTAAAATTTCTAACGGGATTCATATGAGGTATTCTTTCGATGATTCATCTTTTGTCAATAGGAATACGCTGGAATTATATACTTTTTGTAGCTGTGGTTAAAGGATAAAAAGGCGAATGGGAATTGAGTTTCCTGGCCGAGTTTATCCTTGAGCGCGGCGAAGGGACAAGAATTACAGGCGACAGAGGAGACAGGGAGGATTTCTGAAATCTTGACATAGCTGTCTGAAACTGGGACAATCGCCTATGAATAGATTTGAGACCGATATTTTATTTGCAACAGAGCAAGCTGAGCAGAAGGCTCCTTGCGGTTATATTATTCGAGTGGCTTGAAAAAGAAAGGATGGCGAAATGGTAGATGTGAATGAAAAGGATTACGTAGTCATAGTGCAGTGTCATATTGTGAAGGAGCGCTGCAGTGGTTATAACTGTGAAAGGGCGTTCAATGAGCGTATTGGTGGTTTTTCGGCGTATCCTCAGGATAATGTATGCCGCTCGTTGTATATGACCTGTGGGGGTTGTTGCGGTATGGCGGTACACCGCAAATTGGGAAATTTAGTCCGCCGAATCAAAAAGCAGGAGGGAATCGGAAAAGACCGCATAGTGGTGCATTTGGCTTCATGTATGACCAAAGATAATTATCATTCTTCTCCATGTCCGCATCTCGATTATCTCAAGGGCTTAATAGCAAAACTTGGCCTGGATATATGTGAGGATACCTTTATAAATGAAAGTTCCGAGAAGCGGCGCAAGGCAGGAGTATACGCTGCCAGTGACTAATAAATGAGTAAATACCAAACCGATAGTTTATTCGCATTGGAAGAAGCCGACCTTGCCAGTTGTAATCATATTATCCGAGTGGCATTTGAGTCGGCTGCCGACACTGAGTTTGACTACTTCGTACCTGATAAACTCTGGCCAATCGAATCGGGGCAGCGAATTGAAGCACCGTTCGGCAGAAAAAACAAACCTGAGGTTGGTTTCTGTGTTGAAGCGGATGTTTCGCCTGAGCATTCCTTCATCACACGCGGCAGGGGGCGCGGACTAAAAAAAGTAACCAAGGTGATAGACAAAGAACCGTTGATAGATGCCCGGCTTATGGATCTGGCTCGCTGGATTAGCAGTTATTATGTTTGCCCCCTGGGCCAGGTTTTATCGGCGATGGTGCCGGGAGCGGTGAAAAAAGGAGCAGGTGCCCGAACAGAAAAGTGTGTTTACCTG
>JBARPZ010000659.1:0-11728 GCA_049643445.1 Sedimentisphaerales bacterium | reverse complement strand
GGTAATGTCGGCAGCAGAGTTACTAAAAAATGTGAATCACTGGGAATGAAGACATACCTAAACGACCCACCATTACAAAGGCAAACAGGGAATTCAAAATATCTGCCGATAGAAAAGCTTTTTGATTGTGATTTTGTAACGCTTCATACGCCGCTGACTTTTGAGGGAGAAGACAAGACGTTTCACCTTGCCGATGATAAATTTTTCAAGTCACTCAAAAAAGGGTGTATTTTCATCAACGCATCTCGCGGCGGTGTAGTTGACAGCAGCGCTTTCAAGACAGCTATAGAAGAAAGTAGATTGCAGGCTACCGTGCTCGATGTCTGGGAGGACGAGCCGAATATCGACGTTGAGCTTTTGGAAATGGTCGATATTGGCACGCCGCATATCGCCGGCTATTCGCTGGACGGCAAGATAGCAGGTATGATTATGATTTATAAGGAGGCATGCGAATATTTTGAACTCGATGTCAAATTTGATATTGATTCATTTTTACCTGTGCCTGCCATACCGGAGTTGAAGATAAATACTCAAAGCGTTAGTCAGCAGGATGCGTTATTGGGGATTGTGGAGAAGATTTACGATATTAAGGCGGATGACGTTAGGCTGAGGCGGATGTTAGAAGAAAGTGCAAAAGAAAGGTGCAAGTATTTTGACAGCCTTCGCAGGAATTATCCTGTCCGACGGGAATTTCAAAATACCCGTATTATTGTTGACAGTAAAAATAGCAGTTTGGCCAGGAAGCTAAAGGGTGTAGGTTTCCTGCTTTTGTAGAAGTGACAAATATGGCAAACAATAAAGGCAAAACTATCGTTGAGTTGCCGAAAGGGCGATTGGATTTTTCGGCTGGATGTATCGTGATGGGCGTTTTGAACGTCACGCCTGACTCCTTCAGTGACGGCGGCTGGTTCTTCGATACCGATAAGGCCATCGAGCACGGTCTGAAAATGGCTGCTGAAGGGGCGGCAATAATAGATATTGGGGCCGAATCGACCAGGCCGGGCGCAGAGCCAGTCTCGATGGACGAGCAGATAAACAGGGTGGTTCCGGTAATAGAAGCGATTTGTAAAAGAATAGTTGTGCCGATTAGTATTGATACGAACAGCAGCAAAGTTGCTGAAGCTGCTTTGGAAGCAGGGGCGGCAATAATAAATGATATTACCGCCTTAAGCGATGAGCGGATGGGAGAACTGGCAGCCAACAAAGAGGTACCGGTGATTCTGATGCATCTGCAGGGGACGCCGGCAACTATGCAAATTGAGCCGAAATATAAAGACGTAGTTAGTGAGGTTCGCCGGTTTCTGCTGAAGAAAGCGAAGCGGGCAGAACAATTCGGCATACCGAAAGAGAGGATTTTCATAGATCCTGGAATCGGTTTTGGCAAGACGTTGGTGCATAATCTTTTGCTTTTGAGAAATATCGATAAAATCGTTACAACCGGCTATCGCGTACTTGTGGGCACGAGTCGTAAAAGTTTTATAGGCAAAATAACCGATAAAAACGAACCTGACGACCGAATATTTGGTACAGCCGCCTCGGTTGCGTTGTGTGTTGCCGAGGGGATTTCGATAGTGCGGGTGCACGATGTAGCGGAGATGGTTGATGTGGTGAAGGTGGCGAACGCTATCGTATCTGCGGGATGAGGGCTTGCCTTTCGATAACAAGAAATCACTTGACATAAGAGCTCATTTTTGGTAAAATATAGCTTGTATTGGGGGGTAAATTTATGGGCTCATTTGATATCGAAATCTGCTCTAATTGCGGATGGGAAATTGCGCGGTCGGAGCAAGCTTACGTCTTTGAGGGCAAAATCGTCTGCGCCGAATGTGATAACACATTGCGAAGCGGCCCAGTGGATGAGCCGGCTGATACGCCTGAATTATCGGCTTTGCCCGAGCCGATATCTACAGCCCAGTCACAACCTGAAGCACCCAGTCTCTCCGTGTCGGTTGAACAGGAAAAAGCAAATCAGGGTCAGGATGCAGACAAACCTGTTGCTTTCATCATTGCCGGTGTCATTCTCTGCCTTTTGGGTATTGGGCTGATAAGCATGGGATTAGTCAGCTTAGCTGTCTTGCTATTGTTGGGCATGCCAATGTTTGGCATTTTGATGGCATGTGTGTGCTATACAGCAGGGACTCTAATTTTCATCTCGGGAATAGTAGTTACAGTGATAGCCGTCATATCTCGCCAAAGTTAGCTTCGCTAACGTTGCAGGGCCACCAACAATCATTTATATGCCTGCTCAGCACTTTTTTATACACTTCGGATGAGCAAAAAGGCCGGGCTGATTTGGATCGGCCTTTTTATATACATTCGAAAAGACGAAAGTTACTTGATGTCGGAATGGTAACTTTGTAGTGACCTTATGGAGCTGTCCCCATTTCGGCTGGCGGCGATACCCTTTGCAGCAGCGGCGGCAGCGGCTGTCGTGGTAATATAAGGAACTTTGTAATTGATAGCTGCCTTGCGGATATAGGAATCATCGTGTTTGCTCTGTTTGCCGCTGGGGGTATTTATGACGAGCTGAATCTCTCCGTTCTTAATCGAATCCACAATGTTTGGTCTGCCCTCGTGCATTTTGAGGACAAGCTCGGTTTTGAGCCCGTTCTTTTCCAGGAAGCTGTGAGTGCCGCCTGTTGTAATGATTTTGAAGCCGAGTTTCTGGAATTCTTTTGAGATTTCCAGGGCGGCAGCTTTATCTGAATCGGTAACGGTTATCAGGACAGCGCCTTTAGATGGAAGTTGTTGTTTTGCGGCCTGCTGGGATTTGAAAAAGGCAAGCTCGAAAGAATCAGCCATACCCAACACTTCGCCGGTCGAGCGCATCTCAGGTCCGAGAACGGGGTCTACTTCAGGAAACATATTGAACGGGAAGACGGATTCTTTTACGCCAAAGTGTGGGATTGAGCGATGCTTTAAGTTAAGATCGGAAAGTTTTTTGCCGAGCATAAGCTGGGTTGCCGCCCGGGCCATTGAAAGACCGCAGACCTTTGAGACCAGCGGTACAGTTCGTGAGGCACGCGGATTGGCCTCAAGAACATAGACCGTATCGTTGGCTATTGCATACTGCATGTTCATCAGACCGACGACGTTTAATTCCGTTGCGATCTTTCTGGTGTATTCGTTAATAGTGTCAAGATGCTTTTGAGGTATGCTGACAGGCGGAATAACACAAGCCGAGTCTCCGGAATGGATGCCGGCCAGCTCGATGTGCTCCATAACCGCCGGCACGAAGGCATCTGTGCCATCAGCTATGGCATCGGCCTCAGCTTCTATGGCGTTTTCCAGGAATTTATCAATCAGGATAGGGCGTTCAGGCGTAACTTCCACTGCGGCAGCGACATAGTGTTTGAGCATTTCTTCGTCGTGGACCACTTCCATACCACGTCCACCGAGGACATAGGAAGGTCTTACCATTAGGGGATAGCCGATTCTTTCTGCGATTTGAAGTGCTTCGTCAAGGTTACTCGCCATACCGGATTCCGCCATAGGTATGTTTAGATTTTCCATCATCGCCCGGAAACGGTCACGGTCCTCAGCTAAATCTATTGTCTCCGGCGATGTCCCGATTATTTTGACACCGGCCTGGGCCAGCTCATTTGCAATATTCAGCGGAGTCTGTCCACCAAACTGGACAATAACCCCTTCGGGCTTTTCCTTCTCATAGATGCTCAGGACGTCCTCAACAGTGAGCGGCTCAAAGTAAAGCTTGTCGGATGTATCGTAATCCGTCGAGACTGTTTCCGGGTTGCAGTTGACCATAATGGATTCAAATCCTTCGTCGCGGAGCGTAAAGGCCGCGTGGACACAGCAATAATCAAACTCGATTCCCTGGCCGATACGATTGGGACCACCACCCAAGACCATAATTTTACGGTTTTTGGTGACCTTCACCTTATCCGGCGCATTATAGGTGGAGAAATAATAGGCGGCATTTTCTACGCCACTTACAGGGACAGGTTCCCATGCCTCGGTAAGACCTAAAGAAATGCGGCTCTGGCGGATTTGACTTTCCGGGATACCAAGTATTTTGGAGAGGTATCGGTCGGCAAAACCATCTTTTTTGGCCTGTATTAACAATTCATCGGGAAGCTGTTTGCCCTTATACTTCAGTATTTCTTCGTCGAGCTGGACAAGCTCCTGCATTTGCTCGATGAACCAGCGTTTGATGTGCGTTTTCTCAAATAGGGCGTCGATGTCAGCGCCTTTACGCAGTGCCTCATACATAATGAACTGGCGCTCGCTTGAGGGGTGACTTAAACGGTTCATCAATTCGTCCAGAGGCAGGTCGTGAAAGTTTTTGGCGAATCCGAGACCATAACGGCCAATTTCGAGAGAACGGATAGCTTTCTGGAAGGCCTCCTTGTAATTTTTGCCAAGGCTCATCGCCTCGCCGACAGCGCGCATTTGTGTGCCGAGTTTGTCCTCAACACCTTTGAACTTTTCAAAAGCCCATCGGGAGAACTTGACCACAACGTATTCGCCGGAAGGCGTATATTTTTCGAGCGTTCCATCCCTCCAGTAAGGTATCTCGTCGAGCGTAAGGCCTCCAGCGAGCAATGAAGAAACAAAGGCTATGGGGAAGCCGGTGGCTTTCGAGGCAAGAGCCGATGAACGTGAGGTCCTGGGATTGATTTCGATTACGACCACTCGGCCGGTTTCGGGGTCGTGTGCAAACTGGATGTTAGTGCCGCCTATGACCTCGATTGCGTCGACGATGTCGTAGGAGTACTTTTGCAGCTTCTCTTGCAGTTCCGAAGCGATAGTGAGCATAGGAGCGGTGCAATATGAGTCACCTGTATGCACGCCCATTGCATCGACGTTCTCGATAAAACAGACGGTTATTTTCTGGCTTTTGGCATCGCGGACCACTTCCAGCTCCAATTCCTCCCATCCTATAACAGATTCTTCGACGAGGATCTGATTGACAAGACTCACAGAAAGCCCCCGAGCGGCCACGGTTCGCAGCTCTTCGACATTGAATACAGCTCCGCCGCCTGTGCCGCCCATGGTGTAGGCGGGACGGATTATGACAGGATAACCGAGATCATCAGCAATTTTTTCTGCTTCCTCCACGCTAAAGGCCAGATCGCTTTTTGGCATCTCAATACCCAGCCGGTTCATTGTATCTTTGAATGCACCGCGGTCTTCACCCCGCTCAATAGCGTCGATTTGAACACCTATCACCTTGACGCCATATTTTTCAAGCACCCCTTCACGGGCAAGTTCAGAAGACAAATTAAGTCCGCTCTGACCGCCAAGATTCGGCAGTAGGGCGTCCGGCCGCTCCTTTTCGATGATTTTCGTTATATTCTCTAAATCGAGCGGCTCAATATAGGTTACGTCAGCCGTGCCCGGGTCAGTCATAATTGTCGCCGGATTGGAATTGACCAGCACAATCTCATAGCCCAATTGTCGAAGGGCCTTGCAGGCTTGAGTGCCTGAGTAGTCAAACTCGCAGGCTTGACCAATAACAATGGGGCCTGAGCCAATAATCATTACTTTGTTTATGTCATCTCGTTTCGGCATATTAATTCCTCCCGTTCTTCCTTGCCAGTTCTATAAACATCCTTGCCTAGGGCATGGATTTATTGGGGGAAATTAAACCACATTAAGTTTGAGCTGTCAAATAAGAAAACTTTATAAGTCGAGTAATCAGAATCGATAAGCCATAAGAGCCCAAAAACGTTCGATTTAAGGTTATGTAGGTTTTGCGTTACGTCTTTGGCTTTTAGAGGATTATTCGTATGCGCGAATCGAAAGAGGGGAAAGTGAACAGAGAGTTACTTTCTACTCGAAAAAATGCGAAATGAAACTACACAAGTAAACCAGAGGTTTGTAATGCGGGTATATGACCGGACTTAGCCAATTCGGCGAAAATCCTTATAGATAGCTTGTTAACTTGTGAACTCGAAACAGGGACCCTTTACTTGCCCTTTTTTAATATCTTGATTGTGTCCGAGCCCATAAATTTAGTGCCATCAGTAAGTTTACCGGTTATGGTCAGATGTACTGAACCTTCTAAATCTTTTGTTAGATTTAAAAATTGCTGAGTGTCTTTGCGGTCAAATTTGGCAAGCAACTTATTTGCTTTTTCATCAGTTGTGTACGATACCGGCTTAATCTCTTTATTTAGAAAAATAGTGTCGGTGTCTACATCACTAATACTATGTTCATTTGGAAATTGGATAGTGCAGAAAATCCATCCTCCATTGCTGCTAAGGTTTAGGGTCTTGGGCGTTATTGTAACAACTACAGTTATTGGTGGTACAAATTCATCAGCACCCATATCTATCTTCGTACCTGATATCCGCGGATTACCGTCGATATCAGTTTCGCTGGGCTCTGTTATAAATTCAGGATCACCGGCATCAATACAGGGAGAGTCACCAAGTAAATGATAGTCACCTGTGGTAAAGACTTCGCTGACAGTTAGGCTGCCTGAATTAACAAAGTTCGGGTCGGCATCTATATTACCCTGGCCCCATTCCACGGTGCAGTTATCATCTGATATTATATTATCTTTGCCCCCCTGAATGTTGCAGTACGAAATATGAATTGAGGTGGCAGCGCCTGAGTTGCCGACTTTGATTTGCGATGCATATTCGGTTGTATTATTCCAGAAGATACTGTTCGTTACAGCCATATTACTTGATTCGTAGCAAAAGATAATCACTCCCGTTGACCTGGAAGCTGTGTTTTGGCTAATAGTGCAATTGGTAATAATCGGATTGCCGGGATTGTGGCTGAAAAATGCGCCCCCGTCAGGTGCGGTGTTTCCGCTGATAATACAATTTCTTATTATTGGACTGCTTACATTTATGTAGAAGCCGCCGCCACCGACTAATGCCGTATTTGCTGTGATAATACAGTTAGTTATCTTAGGTTTTGTATTACTGTTTGCACATGCGAGGCCGCCGCCAAAGACTGCTGAATTAGTTTTGATTACACAGTTATTAATCGAAGGACTGCTATTGTTATAGCAGTAAATCGCCCCGCCTAAGATACCATAACCATTGGTAATTGTAAGTCCTGATAGCGTTGAGTCGGCCTTTTCCCCCGTGTAGAAGGTGAAGCCTCGCCCCTGGCCCTCACAATCGATGACAGTTTCACTTATGATTTGAGAGTTGTTGGGATCGGTGCTGCGGACGGTAATTGCTTTACCCTTGAAGTTTATGTTACGATTGCCCGGACCGATGTATCTTCCAGACGCTATGACTACGGTGTCAAAGTCCTGGCAAGCATTGATGGCGTCCTGAATGTTGTCATACTCTTGAGGGATGTAGCGGATGGTCCCCAGCGCCGAATTGGCAGTTAGGACTACAATAAAATAAGCAATTGTTATGATGTTTTTCTTTGCCATGTTTCACACCACACTATCATTCAAACGACACTCCTTTACACCCAAATCTAAAAAGGACCCTCTGAATAGGATGTGGGGTCATATTTCAATATTATTTCCGGCTCAAATCCGGCAGGGATCTCAGTGTTTGCCCAACGATTGAAGAAAAGATCACTGTTGCCGCTTAATTCCATTTCTGTATCAGCATAATTAAGTACCGAGCCCTCTATTGTTCCGCCTGCATTGCCAAAGAAATCAATCCCATTGGCGGCTATGGCACCATTTATAGTCTCGAAGTCTCCACCGAAAGAGACGCTGAAGCCGGGGGCCATAAGAAATGTCCCTGTTTCATCTTTCAACTCACCGAAGCTTTCTGGCAGGTCGGTGACCGGGTTACTGTTAACGGTGCCCAGGAAATCTATCCGATTTGTCCCTGAATCATCAGTTACATCACCGTCGCCTACGATGATGCCGGTTATATTGACATGTCCGGTAAAAGTAACCAGATTTGGGGTCTCGATAAACACTACACCGTTCATCGTTACACCGCCGGAGAAACTCGGATTTGTATTGGGTGGTATTCTTACATTTGTAAATGTCGTTTCTGCTAAGTTTATATCATCAACGACATAATGCTCGAAATAGCTTGGGTTCGGGACGGGGAATTCGACTTCGTCTATACCGTTTGTAACATGATCGTAAGCTTCCGGAGCAGTTTCTCCCCCAATTGAGGCCTGGCCTCCCTGCAAATCAACGGTGGCGATGGGGTTCCAAATATGCACGTCGCCGGCTATTGACGAATTGCCAATTATTTCCAGGGCCAAATTGGAATTCTCACTTACGATATAGACGTCTGATTCAACCGTGAGATTGACACCTTCAAGCTCTATGTTACCGGACAAACTCAAGGGGCCTTTTGTCGCCACACCGTAGTCGAAAACCGTATGTATTCTTACTCCGAAGTCATAATTTGCCCTTATTGTACGCGTTATCGTTTTATAGACACCTGTGACGTCCATCTGCAGCGTGTCGGCGTCAAGCTGGATTATCTCTGCGGAAAAACTTTTTTCCGAATCCAGTGTAACGCTTGGGATTGTCAAAGTAGTGCCATCGAAACTGGTTGTGATGTTTGTAATGCTGTTTTCCGTTAAATCGTATGGAAGCGAGTGCACTGAAGCCGAATTTGCAAGTTCATTAAATACGAGGTGTTGTTCAGTGGCACCCTCCACCGAAAAGCGATTCAACCAGAAGCGAATAATGTCAACGCCGGATTCGGCGCTGGCCCTTGCGCAATCTCCTTTGCGCTGGTTCTCGGCAATCTGAAGGTTCGTACCAGACAGCGTTGCCATGCTGACAGCCAACGCAGAAAATACGAGTACGAAAATCATCGCTACGACAAATGCAGCACCACGATTCCTTCGGCAGAACAACTTCTTCCTTATAGGTTCCATTATATTTCCCCCCTCAGGAAAACACCTTACCTACTTTGACACAACTTCAAAAACTTCTATCTGCCACCTAAAGTATAAGAAATGTTCTCCGTAAAGACAAAAAAGGTGCAGTAAATAGCAGTCAAATAACAGGCCTGTGTTCGTCCCATAAAGATGCTGCGCAGGGCAGAGAGAAGCCATTTATTACGTTTGTTCCAGCTCTGCGTAATATGAGCTGCGAGCAAATGGCGAAGACAAACAAAAGGAAAATCCCAATTCGATTGCTCTTTGTTTCCACCAATCGAATTTCGCAGGCGTTACGTATTGAACAACTTCGAGTGAATCTTTTGATGGTCTCAGATATTGGCCGATTGTGATTCTATCACAGCCGACATTGCGCAAATCTTTTAAGACCTGTTCGACCTCGGCGTCGGCTTCTCCCAATCCGAGCATGATTGAGGATTTAGTCTGGATACCATCGTAGCCTTCTTTAGCCATTCTGAGCAAGTTTAGGGACAATTGATAATCTCCGCCGGCCCTGGCAATCGGGTACAAAGAGGGCACTGTTTCTACATTATGAGCGAATACAAAAGGTAAGGCGTCCCACAGAACTTCTACGGCCTGGGCTTGGCAGTTGTGGAAGTCAGGCGTTAGTATTTCAAATTTCATTTCCGGGCATCGCCGCCTTACTTCGTTAACGCAATCGCGAAAATGACCGGCACCGCCGTCGGGCAAGTCATCACGGTCAACACTGGTTATAACCAGATATTTCAGCCCCATTTGCTCTGCCATTTCAGCTAAACGCTGTGGTTCGGCCGGGTCCGGCGATAAGGGTTTGCCTGTAGTTACAGAACAAAACCTGCACCTTCGCGTGCAAATATTACCCAAAATCAAGACTGTTGCCGTGCCCCTTGACCAGCATTCCCCACGATTGGGACAGTTGGCATTATTGCATATTGTCTCCAGTCCCAGAGACTTTAATATCCTATTCGTGCGATTATAGCTCTCGCCAGCCGGTAAACGCCTGCGCAACCATGGCGGCAGTTTTCGCTGCTTGCTGCTCGTGTTCCGTGGTTCATTGGAAGTAGAGAAATGGTTTATAATAAGTTGGGATAATTGTTTCTTTACTCGAGCCATTGAGTGGTGTTTGCCGGTCTCTTTCAGCACTGATGTCATTTCCACGCCATCCAGGCCGCACGGTGTGATATAATCGAAGATGCTCAGGTCATTTTGGATGTTTATTGCCATGCCGTGATAGGTGACAAATTTCGATACGCGGACACCGATGGACGCGATCTTTCTATTATCAATCCATAAGCCGCGTAAACCCTTTAGCTGTTGGCTTCTGACGCCTAATTCTTCCAGCAGTTCTGCACCGATTATTTCGAGCTCTCTGATATATTCGCTGATACCGAGGTCAAGCTCCTGCAAATGTAATATGGGATAAACAACCAACTGGCCCGGATTGTGCGCTGTTGTGCCGCCACCTCGGCGGATATCAACTACATCAATATGCTGCTGCATGAGACTATCGCGGCTGACCTGCAGCTTGTTGGCACTTTGCCGGGCACCAAGGGTGATGACAGGGGGGTGCTCTGTAATCAAGATGGTATCTGGTATTTCGCCCCGGCGTCTTTTATCTCGTAACTCGTGCTGCTGCTGCAGAACCTGGCGATAATCGGCAAGGCCGCAATCATAAATGCGCAAAGAATGACCTTTAGTTTTTTCATTTACTGCCAACATAGAAATTTCATGATTTCGGCGGATTGTGCAGGCTCAGGCCAAAGGCGTCTTCGGCTGCTTCCTTCAGAACCTCCGAGACCGTTGGATGCGGGAAGCTAATCTCTGTGATTTTCTCGGTGCTTCCTAAAAGCAACCTTGCTGCGGCTATCATCTCGGTTACTACAGAACCAACCATTGTAACGCCGATGATTTTGTTTGTGGATTTGTCCCTTACCGCACTTATCTGGCCAACGGTTTCGTTATGTGCAACGCTTCGGCCGTTGGCCTTGAAAAACGACTTGCCGACGGAGATATCCAGCCCTTCGTCCTTGCAGGCCTGCTCGGTTTTACCGATAGATGCGATTTCCGGGAATGTATAGACTGCCCGTGGTATGAGCGAATAGTCAGCTATTTTTTCATCGCCGCCTGTGGCGTTGACCGCTGCCACTTCGGCCTCAGCAAAGGCACCGTGGGCCAAATATGTTGTACCCACAGCGTCACCAATAGCGTAAACGCCAGTGATGTTGGTTTCCAATTTCTCGTTGACTGAAACAGCAGAATTGTTCATCATTAAATTCAGAGCTTCGACAGTTTCCTTGTCGACAACCGGTCTTCGGCCAACAGAAACGAGCACCTTTTCAGCCTCGATTGTTTGGCCGCTTTCAAGGGCTACTTTTGCCGGTTCTGCGGTAGTGTCGACTGAGGTGACCTTCTGGCTGGTTAGAGAGTCGATTCCGAGCTTTTTGAATTCGCGTTCGATTAGCCGGCCAACCCACTCGTCCTCCATCGGTATTAGTCGCGAAAGTGCTTCCACGATTGTTACTTTTGTTCCTACTGCAGCATAAATGCAGGCCATCTCGCATCCGATTACTCCACCGCCTACGATTACCATCGACTCAGGTATATTCTCGAGGCCGAGGGCCTCTTTACTGCTGATAACAGTCCGGCCATCAAACGGCAGGGCCGGCAGTTCAATTGGTTGAGAGCCGGTAGCAAGGATTATCTTGCCGGCCTGAATCTGGAGTGGTGAGTCTTCTGGCCCGATTTTGATTGTACCTGGAGCCGTGATGACACCTCGGCCCGGTAGTATGTTTACCTTATGGCTCTGTATCAATCCTGTCAGGCCATTGCGAAAGCCGGTTACAATGGCGTCCTTTCTGCCCTGCATTTTGGGCCAGTTAGCCGTAGCTGAAGCAACGTCAACTCCCATTAATGCTGCGTGCTTTATGGA
>JBARPZ010000658.1:0-1577 GCA_049643445.1 Sedimentisphaerales bacterium | reverse complement strand
GCTCCGGGTCTTCGATTTCCTTGACACGTTCATAACCGACCCTTGCCAGCCAGCGTTTGAAGGGTTCGGCCTTGGGAGAGGGGATGGTTTGGATAATACGAAAGACCGTTTCGGTGTTTGCGCAATCGGTTAACCGCATTTTGCCGTCCGGCGCCTGCAATTTCAACTGTCCGATTTTTTCGGACACTTCAGAATAACCCTCTTTTATGAGCTTTTTCTTCAAATCGTTCCAGTATTTGCGTGGTCTTTCGTTTCCCGTCAGGGCCTCGATGACATCGGTTATTGAGAACCACCATTCGTTCTTGTGAATGGTCTTGCGTACTTCCTTGCCTCTGAATACTGCTATTTTTGTCGTTTTCATAGTGTGGTTACTCCAGGTCAAGGATACGAAGGGACTCAATGCCTCTGTCATCTATGATTTTAACCGCTATGCGTTTATTATCGCCGACCTCAAACGGCAGAGAAATAGTACCTCGATAAGCCTCTATAAGTTCCTCATCAATTTCGGCTTTCAGGTTCTTGGCTAATCTTGCCCAGCCTTCTTTTTCACCGGCCATAGGGAAAAATACCTGTCGTGCATAGATACTTCTGCCATCGTAATCTGTATCGAGAAGCCACATTGTAATTTTGTCGGTTCCACCGGAGTCAATATTGCCTGTTCTCGTGTTGTAATAATCAAAGCCAAGCATTTCTACTTTGTACTTACCACAATCTTCACCTTTTGCGATTTTTTCGAGCCTTACATCCGGCTGACCTATGAGCCAGAAGCTTTCATTACTTGAACGCTTCTTTTTTAAGTCGTCTGTGAGCAGGTCTGCATTCATCTGTGCTTTCAAAAGAGTAACACCAGGCCAGTCGGTTTCATCAATATCTTTAGCCGCTTCGGGATCAAATTGAAATGCTGCAAAGACAACAATTTTAGGAGTCGGGACCAGGTGCTGGGCTTCTTCAATCGCTAAAGCAACTTGTCTTTGTTCAAGCGGCTGATGCTCAGGGCCAAAAGATATTACTACTCGTTCCGACTTTTCGCCTTTGGTCTCAGCATCTGCGTGAAGCCAGCGTGTTCCACCCATCGGCTCAACTCTTGAGAAATTTATCCTTTGTCCACTCCTGCCGCGAATACCTGTCTTGAAAAGCTCATCACGCCATTCGGATTGACGAAGTGTCTCACCTGAGCGAGTTACGGATTCATCGCTTACCGGTTGTTCTTTAATCTCGTCTAATGGTTTTACCGCTTGAGCAGGTACAGCCTCTACGGTTAATGGCCCGGTTACTCGCGCTTTAGAATTATCAATATATGGCTGGTCAAATAGCGTTTCCTCTCCCGGTGGTTCGTTATTTGCAATGGATTTGAGTGTAACGTGCGGGACGGTCTTGTATTTGAAGCCGCTGCCGACACCTTCGCTTTCGTGGGCAAGCTCATAATAATCGAAAAGGGCTGTCATTAAACGCTGCTTTGCAAGTGTAAGTGCCACACGGGAAGTATCGCAGGTAATCCAACGTCGGCCCCACTGCTCAGCTACATAAGCAGTCGTGCCGCTTCCGCAGGTCGGGTCAAAGACCAAATCGCCAGGGTC
>JBARPZ010000657.1:0-5911 GCA_049643445.1 Sedimentisphaerales bacterium | reverse complement strand
GAAGTTTCCGTATCAATAATATCAGCCCGGAATCCCCTGATGCCCCAAGGGATTCTGACTTTCCTCCTGATAAAAGTGTCACATATATCGTGCACTCTCTTGATGTTGACATTAAAAGCAGCATCATGGAAATCAATCGGCCGTGTTGCATAGTGCTTTAGCACAAATTCTACTTCATCGACAACATTTTCCGCAGTTCGCGCTCGCCACTTTCCGTTCCAAGCACGTGACGCAGCACAAAACACACATCGAAACGGGCAGCCACGGCTTGTTATCATTGGATATTTTCCAGGATACCGATCCATAGGGAATAAATGATATGCAGGAAAAGGTAATCTATCGAGATTTCTTATTAACTCTCTGGGCGGATTGACGACAGCATGAGCTCCGTTTTGATATATTAGTCCTTTAATTTTGCTTAGAGCTTCCAACTGCCGTTCCATGTTGCTTTCCTTTAAAACCTGCAAAAGTTCATTAAGTGTTAATTCCCCTTCCCCATATATCCCAAAATCTATCACCGGCCCTTGAATTGATTGTTCTCTTAGAAGCGTCACATGGGGCCCCCCAAAGGCAATGAATATGCTCTTGTCAGCTTCCTTGAACGATTTGGCCAACTCAACCGCTTCGTTATACCCTCTGCTCGTCACCGAGAATCCCACAATATCATATCTACAATTGCAAAATGCCTTCAACTCCTTTTCGCTTGCAATCCCTGTATCAAGCACCTCGACCTCAATATCATCATTCTCCCTGAGAACATATGATGCCAGGTAACCCAATCCTAAGGGCATTTGTGAAACATCTGCACGTTTACTCGGATATATCAGTGCAACTTTCATTATATTTTTTCCTTTGAAAAAGATGAGGTTGATTTTTGCAAGACCGTTTCTAATTGTTCTTTCGGTAAAATTCACTTCCAGCCAAAAAGGGATACATAATAAAATCTGCCTAATCGCGTTAGAAAGAAACGTACATCGTTAATGGTTAAATCTTCTGAGTTAGGAGGCTCCTTCCGCCCGCTCGGACATAGTGGGCAACGTAAGTTACATCTATAGCCCGTATTGATTTTGACGCGAACAGGGCCACACAACACACGGCTATGCTTAAACCAGCGCTTCTCCATATAAAGGTAGAAGCGCCGGATGCTATACCTCGGTCGTGACCATGAAGAATATACCTGTTGTAGTAATTTGCGCATAACTCATGCTCAGAAATTCATAAAACCACGGATTTATTTGCATCCACTTATTTTGCGTTTTACCTCCTGCGTTTCCTCAAAACTAATCCTCCCAAGCCAAGAAGTAAGAGCGTTGTTGGTTCGGGAACAGCAAGTACCATAGTAGTTGCTTCATCTAAAAGAGAAACATAATTATCGATTGAAGTTCCATTGGCAAGAATGCCGGTTAAACGGAATCTATCCTGAAGTACCTCCCCCGTCCACATACCATGACCAACGAAAGAACCATTAATCTGGAAATCTGTACCGAAGAAAGTGCCCACTGCGTTCTCCAGGAATGTGAAGCTATACAAGTTATCTCCGAACAAACCGCCGAGAATGTCTACATTGCTATAACCCCCAGCGCTTAGATAACCTTCAATGACTCCGCCAGAGATCGTGACATCGCCGTAACCATAAATCTCCAAGTGTTGGCCAAGATATCCACCAGAGATAAGCTCTACTTGTGTGCCTGGATTAGGTTGATGCCAAAAATCGACCATCACCTTTGTGCTGATAATAGAATCGATTATGTACTGACCTCCATCATCAACACACATGTTTCCCCACGCATCCGTGTACCAATCCGCTTTTGTCACTGTACAAAGACTTGCCAGTATTATTGTTACAATAGGCAACAATGTTTTTATCTCTATCATAATTACCTCCACCGCATTTAGAGATATTTTTCCCATTTTAAGGGATTGGATACGCAAACAGTCTTACAATTTCAATATAATATCAAAGTCTTCTTATGAAAAATTCCTTTTACCGATTTTTCCGCCCAAATCTTGCTTACTGTTTCGTACTCATTCGATCAATTCGCGGAAGGATATCTCCTATCCGGACAGACTCCGTCCCCGTCGGCTGCATTGAAAAATCAATGTAACTCTTGTAATAAGCAGAAGATAGAATTCAGAGTTCAGTTATCAGATGTCTGATTTCAGATGTCAGATAGTCTGAGTTCTGAGTTCTGATTTCTGAGAACTAATTTCTGATTTCTGACCTCTGATTTCTGATTTCTAATTTCTAACTTCTGATCTCTGCTCTCTGATTTCTGACTTCTAAAATCTGACTTCTGACCTCTGACCTCTCCCTTCTCGTCAGGGAGAAAATCCAGTATCAAATCGGTCATATCCTTAGCTGCTTCTCTAATCGAATTCTCTAATACCGAGCTTATCTGGACCTGCGCCACGTATCGGGCTGGGTCGCCGGCAATATTTGGCCTTCGGCCAAAGGGCCCGGAAAAATCGTTTTCATCAGTAGTAATTTGGCCGTTCAAAATATAGAAGTTCAAGACTACTTTCTGGTCGTAAGTAGGAGCGGGCTTATGGAAGCGATGTATCAGGCAAGGTATTGGCCGACCGGCCCGCGAGATGAACTGCAATGGCTCGGTACTGTCATGTACCCAGCCGCCACCGGGATAGCACACCCGAGGCCGATGGCCTAATATACCCCCGGGCCGGGACGAGCAATATACGATATAAACATCGGCCCAGGCGCCAGTCGCAGCGTTAATATATCGTCGAGTCAAAAAATCATCAGCGAAGTTCTTCTCCATATATTCCCTGGTTGTAGTGGGAATGGTCAGCTCCGTGCCGACCCAATCGCCGATTTGCGCAGGCAGAGCGCTCAAGGGTACAGGCAGCAGAATGGGAGTATCAAAAAGCAGCTCCAGGTGAGATGCCAGAAGACGGTAGGTTACGCCGGAGGATACCAAGAGCAAGATGGCCAAAATCCAGATGAACCAGGTCCAAACATTGCCCATTTTTTTCAATCTCATGTCACGCACTGTTGGTCACTCTTGTCTCGATTAAGTTTGCATTCTTACAGGTCGATAATAACCGGGCTTTTACCTACCATAAAAAACATAGCCCAAAAGTAGTATTGAAAAGGCAAAAAAAATTCCCTTCTTCATTCATAGTAGATAACAGAAATTTTGCCCACAAACAGCCTCTCAGTGACAGTGTTGGATACAGCCAAACTCCCACCTTACAACATGTCAATCCATTGGGAACAACTTAGGTATGGCCTCTCCCATCCTTGCGAAGTAAGCCAAAAGCAAAATTCAAATTATCTGATTTACTCCTCTTTGTCAAACCTAATTTTCTAAGAAATTCCAAATTCTAAAAAATTTTTTTAATTTCCGAGATTTGCAGTATAAACTGTTCCAAGGTGGCATGAGGTACCGTCATTTTTTGCCCATTACATGAGTTTATATATCCCCTAAAACCGTCATTTTCGATATGTCCGATACATTCTGCCCTTTTTGATATTCAATTCATAAAAATTGCATATCTTTGACCCTTTTCAATCCTTCGCCCACATCGTAATGTCCCATAATATAATCATTAAGGGGCTATTTGCTCAAATCCCAGCATGGATGTAAAAATCATCGGTGATGCTTGCCTTCGGCAGAATTTATTCTCACGATTTATACTCATCGCTGGCGCTGTATTGGCCCGATAATAAAACTAATAGAGACCCATAATCGCAAATTTAGCGTGCACAGCATACAGGTATCATATATGCAAAAGATAATGTTTGCCTCAGCCGGAATTTATTTCTTAGACTTTATACTGAGAAGATATGTAATAAGGCATCTTCCCAAGGGGCTGAACAATGTATACGGCAAATAAAATAGTTACATTTCAACCATCATATAAGTGTAGGCACGGACCTTCACGGGTGTTTTTCATATTCTGTTTGTTGATTAGTGGCCTATTTTGCCTTACTGCTGTAACTAATACTGCAACCGCAGAAATTTATTACGTTGATGATGCCAACGGAAATGATGCCAATAGTGGAGCTGCTAATGACCCTTGGCTGACAATAGAGAGGGCTATGCCCAATTATAGTGGGGCGGGAACAAAAGTAACCAATGGCGATACAGTGATTGTATATGACGGCTCGTATGGGGACTACTACGAGGCTGCGAGTGCCAATCGCACGGATTGGATTACATATCAAGCAGCTATTGGTCATAATCCTGAGTTCAAAAGGATACAAATAAACAATCAAACTATTACACGGAACACATACTTGAAGTTTGACGGGTTTACGATAAGGCCGGATACCGATGATAACTCGGCTGTAGAGGTTAGACGTTCACTCTATACGCAATTTCTTAATTTGAATGTTATTGGGCAGGGGGCCAGATACACCAGTCATGGTTTCCGTGCATGGGATTCAAGCGGTGACGTTACTGTAGATAATTGCACATTTTCGGGAGGAGACAAAACCGGGCGTTTTGATGGTTTTGCGTATGGTATCCATGCTCTTGATGCCTCCAATCTTGTTATTACTGACAATGAGATAAGGCAATTTCAATATTTTGGCATATACTTTTCCAATAATAATAATATCATAAAAAACAACCATATTCACAATTTCGGAGGTGATGGCCTTATGATTAGTGCTGGCCCGGGTCCTCTCCTCATTGAAGATAATGAAATACATGATCTTGATATTTATTATCCCACACTTCAGGAAACGCCAACTGACACGACATGGAGTGTAGATGGCAAAACGATGAGTAATCCTGACGCCAACTGGGGTTCAGCTTCCGAGCCTTTTAACTGGCCAGTTACTATAGAGATTGTCGTGGTATCTGGTACCAATGTTAATATAGGAGATAATGAGGTAAGGGTCGCTACTGTTGTAAGTCCTACAGAGATTATCTTTGCTAAGTCTATTTCTTCAGGCGGGCAACCGTCTAATGTGGATTATTATTTGAGAGACCAAACGCATGGCGATTTAATGCAGCATACTGCATCTACTTCATCTGACAGTCGAAACGTGACTATTAGGGGAAATAAATTATATGATGCCGGCAGTGGGTGGGCATTCATGCACTTACAACCACAAAACACAAGTAATCCCGACCCAAACCTGATCGGAGGATATGATTGGTTAATTGAAAATAATCTATGTTGGAACTCATACACAGACGGCCAGGACGAATACGACCATCCATTAAATGCAAACTATATTGATGGATTAGTTTTTAGAAACAACACTGTAATTGGTCGAGTATCGACGAAATTTGATGCGAACGTCACCCTTGTTGGTAACATCGTGGGTTATATTCAGGTTTACGGCACTGCTGGTTTAATCAACAACGATTACAACATCTTCAATCGCGGAATTATTACCGCTCCATACTCTGCGGGGGCAAATACTACATTTTTGAATCCAGGTTATAACTGGGACAAATGGAACGCCGTGGAATTTACCAGCATCTTCGCCGATTATGATAATGGAGATTTTCGCCACGCATCATCAAACAGTTTGGGAGTCGGGCACGGTGAACCGTCAAATTATTCATCAACGGATATTCTCGGCGTTTCCCGCGTTTTCCCGCCGGATGCCGGCTGCTATGAATATGTCACATCGGATCCTAATAATCAGGCTCCAGTACTCCAAGCAATTGGCAACAGAGATGTGAATGAGGGTACTCTTTTGGCTTTTACGGTAACTGCAACCGATGCTGATGGAGATGCAATTACATATACAGCTACCGGTTCGGCTATTGACGCTGGCGCAACCCTCTCCGGTCAAAACTTCAACTGGACGCCGAGCTATGACCAGGCAGAAAGCTACGATGTGACGTTTATCGCAAGCGACGGCAAAGCTCAGGATTCTGAGCCGATTACCATCACAGTAAACAACGTCAATAGAGCTCCTGTACTTGCG
>JBARPZ010000656.1:0-5497 GCA_049643445.1 Sedimentisphaerales bacterium | reverse complement strand
ACCGGCACGATTGGTCAGCCGGACGCCGCCTACTCAGCGGGCGGTGATTACGAGCTGCTCGGCGGCTTCTGGACGGGCGGGCCATTATGCTTTGTTGATTTCGAGAGCTTTGCGAGGTTCGCCGAATACTGGCTGGAAACAGGAACTGGACTGCCTGCTGACCTGTACGAGGATGAGCATAATATCGTCAACGAATTTGATTTGGGAGTTTTTGTTGAACAGTGGCTCTGCTACTGCCCAACCGGCTGGCCGTTAAAATAAGAGAGAAAACAACTCGCAGTAACATTGCGGGCTAAATACTGATTCACCACGCGTGCAGAATACTATTTTAGCTCGACGGACCAATAGGCATGGTCGAGGAACTGCTTCCAGCTGCGATAGCGCTGATGGCCTAAGAAAATATGAAGAAGTGGATTGTGCCTGGGCTTTACTGGTTTACGACAAAGTGTCATAGAAGCCTGTCGGGGTGTTCGGCCGGCCTTTTTTACATTGCACTTAGTACATGCACAGACAATATTTTCCCAAACAGCCTCTCCGCCCATACTCCTTGGTATAACGTGGTCGAGTGACAATTCGCTGGTCGGCTGGCGTTTACCACAATACTGACATTTGTTTTTGTCTCGCGCGAAGATGTTTCGACGATTAAATTTCACCTCACGGCGCGGCAGACGGTCATAAAACAACAGGCGAATAATCCTCGGCACCGCAATATAGAAATTGACAGTGGATACCCAATCGTGACCGTCGCTCCCGAAGTGACGCCTGAACTGGCTTACTTCGCACCAGCTCTCGAAATCATAGTTTGAATATCTGCCCTCCTCAAGTGAAACGACCTCAGCAAGATCTCGAAACAGCAAAGAAAAGGCCCGTCTTGCGCCGATAATACGGATAGGCATATAATGCTTGTTCAGCACAAGAACATTACAGCTCAGACCGGAATGAAACTGGCCAGTAACCATACATCGTTTCCCATACCATGACGCTTCAGCCGATACGAATTCCCTATACCGATATTGCTGCTGTTGCGTCCTTAAATATAAATTAAGTGGTTAGGGAGTGAGGAAAACAAGAGCTGGCTCACCTGTCCTCAAGCCCAACATAAAACAGCTTTACGCATCCTCTTCGCTTTCCGGCTCGCTTTCCGGCTCACTTTCCGGCTCACTTTCCGGCTCACTTTCCGGCTCGCCTTCCGGCTTACTTTCCGGCTCACTTTCCGGGCCAGGCTTGTGGACTACACTCTCAGCCCTTAATCCTTTTTCACCCTCAACGACGTCGAAAGTTACTGCATCGCCTTCAACAAGAGTTCTGTATCCTTCACCTGAAATGTCTGCGTAATGTACGAAAATATCCTTGCCGTCCCCGGCAGTGATAAATCCATATCCCTTCCGTGGATTGAACCACTTAACTGTTCCCTCTGACATAAAACGCTCCTTTTTACGAACTTTGTCAAGAAAACTAATTCTCGCCCAGCCAACAATCTATTACAGCTTCGAGTTCATACCTTAAAGCAGATTGGCAGCTGCGCGGTTTATGTTCAAGACAACTACTTTGCTTCCGCCGATTCCTTGGCCGGTACAGCACCAAGATTTTCCCTCATCAGTCGTCCCATCTTAAACTTAACTGTTCGCTTGGCTGGGACCTCAACGCGCTCAAGTGTTTTGGGATTCTGTGCGATTCTTGCGACCCTTGTCCTGGTCTCGAAGACCCCGAAATCGCGGAATTCCAAACGATTATTCTTGCACAATTCCGTCGTTACCTCTTCAAGAAACGCCTGCACTATACTCTTGACTATAACCCTTTTTGCCTGCGTTCGTTCTGCAATCCGGTCGATAAGCTCTTTCTTCGTAACAGTTGCCATAAACCACCTCATTTCAAGAAGACAAGGATTGAAAACTGAATTCTGCGTACATTTAGGAAAACCGCCGTCCAGAATCATCTAACTTATTATCCTGCCGGATTGTCCAACAGCCCACCACACACCTCTGCAAAACCACAAAACGATGAGTCAATACTCTCAATTCTGATTCTGCGATAGCTTGCGCGACAAACTTCTGTAAAATCGTGACAAAACAAGCCTGCAAAATAAAACCTCTCAATAACTGCAAGTTACTATACAGCCGAGACTTCTATGCTGCAAGCGATTTTCAAATAAAAACTTCCAACTTCTAAAAAAAATTTATCTCAGTTCAAAGTGCAGACAAAATAAGCAGAACCACTTAGACGGTATCAATTATAAGAGCTGCTGTAAAACAGGCAGACTCAGGAAAAAAAGTGGGAAAACGCAAACATTGACAAGCAATATTTTCCGTAAATGGACAGACGTAAAGTCTTTGGTATAAAGATGTTATGCGAAGACGGCCTATGTTTTGCCGGAGGCTTCGCTGAAAAACAGGGGCAGAGGAACCGTATTTAACAGTTCGGCTTTTGCGCCGAGCAAGAGCGGTTTTTGTGGTTTTGGACAGGCCGCAATGTCTTGCGACCGTTTAGAAAATAGCCTCAATACAAAATAGTTTATTGACCGGACAGGGACTTAACGGCATAATCAAGGTGAAAAGTAAAAGTAAAAAGATAAAAGGAAAAGGAAAAAGATTTAAATTTCTAAGAAACTATCTCAAAATTGCCGTCCCTGTTCAGGATACATTCAGCGAGTGATGCGGAGAAGGGAAATAAGAGATTGTTGGCTGGGCTCGGAATGATATTGTGTTTTGAGATAGTTTTTAATCGTTTATGAAACCAGGTACGACCGATAAAAGCAGGTGCAAAGAGGCCACCCAAAAAAGAAAAGACAGGGCGGCTGAAATTGCCAATACCTTCGAATGGCTGATAACGGCCTTTATGCTGGCCTTTGTATTCCGTGCCTTCGTAATGGAAGCATTCCGCATACCTACAGGCAGTATGGCCGATACGCTCAAAGGTGCGCATTGGCAGCTTGGCTGCACTCAATGCGGCTACCAATACGCGTATAATTTCGGTGGACAACAGGTCCCGAATTACGATGTCCCTATTGAATCCGGGTCACCTTGGTGCCCGAGCTGCGGATATTATCTTCCACGTGATACAGAAAGACTGGCGGCTAACGGTGACAGAATCCTGGTGCTGAAATGTATCTACCAGTTTTTCGAGCCGAAACGCTGGGACGTTGTGGTCTTTAAGAACCCCAGCGAACCGTGGGAGAATTTTATCAAACGATTGGTTGCACGGCCGGGAGAAACGGTTGAGATAATCGACGGTGACATTTATATCGATGGACAAATAGCTCGAAAGCCCCCCAAAATCCAGCAGGAGCTGTGGATGCCGGTTTATGACAACGACTATCAACCGGTTCGTCCTGATCTTAGGCGTTTTAACGGTCACCGGTGGCAGCAGCCGTTCCGAAATAAGGCTGGCTCTAAATGGGATTTCAACGCACCCGATCCGACGGTATTCAAGCTGGAAAGCGATGTGGATGATATCCATGTTATGTTTTATGACACCAACCTCGGAAACAACTTCGGCGCTGAAAACTGCGCGTATAACCCGAACAGAGAGAACAACCGGCCGCCGTACTGCAGCGACTTAATGGTGCGATTTTATACAAATTTGAGCGAACAAAAAGGAGTTGTCGGTATAGGTCTGAGCAAATACGGAAGACGCTACAAAGCACAGGTGGACGCGGCGGGGGCTATGACGATTGCTAAAAGCGATAACGGGACCGAATGGATTGAACTGGCCAACGAGCAGATTGAGCGGCCCGAATTAAATAAGCCGGTGCTTGTGAAATTTATCAACGTTGACCATCAATTGATATTTCAATTCGGCGACGAAACATTGACATACGATTTAGGTGTCGACCCGGAGGCCGCAGGGTCAGTGAACGGCAATATTGAGCCGGAGGTGAGGATTTTCGGGTCAGGTAAACAGGAGCTTTCACACATAGCCATCTTCCGTGATACTTATTATACGGCGCCGCTGCAGCAAGGTGGCGGCTTTGCGTCGGCGGGCCGGCCGTTCAAGCTTGAACCGGGCGAGTTTTTCGTTCTCGGTGACAATAGTCCGGCAAGCCACGACAGCCGCTTGTGGTCCAAAAAGGGCATTGGAGTCAACGGCAAACCTCTCTATCGGCCGGGGATCGTGCCACATGACTACCTTGTCGGCAAAGCTCTTTTCGTCTACTGGCCGAGCGGTTTCGAGTTCCCATGGCCCCAAGGTCTAAAAACATACCTAAAGAACGGCTGGGAGAATCGAAATCGTCTGTCGGCAATCATGTACTGGGCCGTTACGTTGAGGTGGATTCCGAATATTGGTCAGATGCGATTTATCTACGGCGGCTCAAATAAAAACCATTAACAGTTTCCTGTTTTTCCACTGTCAATTATGGAGGTGGGCCTAATCTCAACAGGTGGGGGATAAGCTGTTGATTGACAAACATGGTTTTCTAAGGAGTATACGATGGCTTACAGGAGCATCCGATTTCGGACGGAAATGCCGCGGATGCCAAGGCGGCGCTTTCTGACGCCGCTGACAGTATTGCTCGCCCTGCTCATGTCTGTGGGAATCGCGGCAGCCGGTGAAAAAAAAGATTGGCCCAACGAGGACTCGGCGTTTGGCATCAACCTTGGCGGCGTTACGTACTGGTCAACAGAGATTGTTTTTGTTGACCTCTTCAAACACTCCCAGACATGGAAGAGCCAGGCACCGGGCAAAAAGTACGCCCAGGGCGGCGAGCTGGCCCTGAGCAAAGACGGCTGGGTCGAAACGCTTGCCGATAACGGTCAGTTTGCCGATTCCATTATACTCAGCAGCATCAACGGCCGCTATCCCGGTGGAGTATATACGTGCCTTTATGATGGCCGGGGACAGCTCAAGTATGCTTACGGGACCTCGGTGGTCGACCAAAAGCCCGGCCGTATAAGAGTCCAGGTAAAACCCGAACAGAATCTGCTCACATTAGGCATTATCAAAACCGACCCAAAAGACCCGGTGCGAAACATCCGGTTTATTTTACCCGGCTTTGAAGATACATACGGCAAACAGCCCTTCCATCCCGACTTTCTCAAACGATGGGAAAAATTCAAGGTCCTCCGCTTCATGGACTTTCAGCACACCAACAATTCCAGCCAGACCAATTTCTCCGACCGCCCTACTCCCGCGATGCAGACTCAGGGAGGACGTGGAGGAATCGCCCTGGAGTACATGATTCAATTAGCGAATACTTTAGACGCCGACCCGTGGTTCTGTATGCCGCATCTGGCCACCGACGATTACATCCGCGAATTCGCGAAGATGGTCAAGCGGCAGCTCAAGCCCAACCTGAAAGTCTACGTCGAATACTCCAACGAATGCTGGAACAGCATGTTCGCCCAGGCCCGGTACTGTAAGGACAAGGGCAAAGAGCTGGGACTAAGTGACAACGACTACCAGGCGCAGCTTCGCTACTATTCCAAACGGTCGGTGCAGATATTCAAACTCTGGGAAGAGGTGTTCGGCGGGACAAAGCGACTCGTGCGGGTGCTGGCCG
>JBARPZ010000655.1:0-25074 GCA_049643445.1 Sedimentisphaerales bacterium | reverse complement strand
GAATCGGTTACTGAAGTTGTGATAACGTGCTCACCATCGATAAGCATTGTTGTGAAGCTGCCACCCGTCCCAATCTCACCCTCGATATCGGACTGCCATACCAGACCGCTCGTAAGGTCGCCGTCCTCAGTGTCGGTGGCCGTCCCCACAAAACTAATGACTACGCCTGAACCGAAAGTAGCACCGTCGGAGGGACTGGTGATAGTAACCACAGGAGGATTGTCTACCGGTCCGCCTGCACTTTCACACCTGATAAACATATGGTTCACATGAACCTGCCCCAGTACCAGCTCTCCATTTTCGTAATGGGTATCTGACAGATAGATATAGACTGTTCCGCTGATGGAATCGGGCAGAGCGTACGTCTGGTACATCCCGTCATCGGCGGTCTTGGTGACTGTCAGCATTTTCGTGTATTCTAAATCATCCGTAGAATACCAAAAGTCGAAATCGTCGGCATCATCGTAGTCATCCCTGTATGCGTTTACGTGGAAGCTTTGCGGGCCGGTGCCGGGAACATCGATTAACCACTTGTGCTCTAAGATGCTGGCGCCGTTTTTGTTCGGCTTATCGAGAGCTTCTTCAATTACTTCGTATGAGCTGTCTTTAGCTTGCGTGTCAATGTAGCTGCCTATGACTGTGCCGAATACGGCATCCTCATCGTAGGCTGTATAATCGACATAAGGCTCTCTCACTTCCACCGTTACCGTGGCGGTATCAGTGCCGAAGTAGCCGTCATTGACCGTGTAGGTGAACGTATCGATGTAAGGTGCCGCCCCATTAGGCGTGTAGGTTACTGTCCCATCGCCATTATCGACGACCGAACCATTGGTTCCCTGTGTAACCGACTCGACCGTCAGAGCATCGCCGTCGGCATCGCTGTCATTGGCCAGCACATCAATCACCACAGCCACTCCTTCAGTGGTCGTTGCACTGTCATTAACCGCAACAGGCGGAGTGTTCGCCAGCGTCGTGAAGGGTAAGCCATCCATTGAGGCCCAATTCCCCTTGCTGTCCGTTGATGTCACAAGATAATAATACGTCGTATTCGGTAGCAAGCCTGTAAGAGTAACACTGTGCGATGTCACCTTAGCAGCGTCGTAAACCGACGAGCCGTAGGACGTAGTTTCACCATAATCCACTAATGAGTCAGACGGCTCATTGGTCGTCCAGTTTATCGTCGCTTCATGAGCGGTCATGGTCTGAGGGTCAACCTGGGGCGCATATGTAAATATAGGAGCATATGTATCGCTTTCAGTGGTAAAGTTCCAGATATCGCCCTTGGTTATGCCGCCGGGATTAATCTCATCAATACGCCACCAGTAGCTGCTCACATACGGCAGATCTGCAGTACCGAGGGGATTCCATGTAAAGACGGTCACACCACCTGCCCCGGGTTCGCCGGCCGCCTGAAGGATATTAACTTTGAACTCTGGAGAGGCATTGGTAGCGTTATTTACCAGATCGTAACCGACTCCGAAATAGACATCGTGCGAGGCCGCCCTGTCACCGGATAACCAGCGAAGAATAACGCTAACTCCTACATCAGGTACATTTACAGCCGATCCCTCATAAACCGGGGCGGAGGGTATTGCCATATCTGGTGGGACCGGCAGGATTGTCGTAAAGCTCCAGAGTACCCCTTCGGTCTTTTCATTACTGGAATTGTACGCGTCAATCTGCCAGTAATACGTGATGCCTTCATACAGTGTTCCCGGTTCGAAGGAAGTAAACGGCAACGGTTGCTGTTCAGATACCAGAGGCAGAGCACCAGAATCAGTGCCGAAGTACACATCGTGTTTGACAGCTCCGGTGCCCGCCGTCCAGTTCAAATCGGCGTCTACGGGAACATCCACGGCTTCATCTGCCGGATTGGGATTAGCTGCCTGACCCGGCGGAGGCGGCGGCACGGTTGTAAAGCTCCAGACCGCACCTGTCGTGGTGCCGCCCGGCCCAACTTCATCAATCCGCCAGTAGTATGTCTCATCATTCACCAAGGTTCCGGGGTCATAGGTGGTTTCGCTCTGCCCTTCAGACACCAGAGACAGGCTACCTGAATCCGTGCCGAAATACACATCGTGCAAAGTAGTATCGCTTCCCGCCATCCAGCTCAAATCAGCATCCACGGCAACATCCTGAGCCGCGTCACCAGGACTGGGACCACTCGCCTGCCCCGGAGCTGCTATCGTCTCAAAGCTCCAGACATACCCTGTATATGTCGTGCTGCCGTCAAACTCATCGATTCGCCAGTAATACGTCGTCGCAGGGGCCAGTACAGGCGGGCTGTATGTTGTCTCAGTCTCAGAGGTAACATCTCCATTTACAACATATACCTCCTCCGAGTCAACCTCATACCACAAATAAACATAATGATCTATAGCACCGGCACCGGCGTCCCAGCTAAGGTCGGCGTCTATGTCCACCCCAGTCTCAGCATACGCCGGACTCGGATTACTGGCCTGCTGCGGATTGTAAATCGTCGTAAAGCTCCACACATTGCCTGCGTATATCGTAGTACCGTCAAACTCGTCGATTCGCCAGTAATAAGTAGTGCCCGAACTCAGGCTGAGCGGCCCATAATTTGTCCCGTCTTGAGTCGTCTCGTACTCCGGTGATAAAGTGTCGGCGGCTGCAACGGCACTCAGATCGGTACCCAGGTACACATCGTGATTCACCGCCCCTACACCGGCAGTCCAGCCTAAGACCACATCAAGAGACACGTTCTGCTCGCTTTCCGCAGGATTCGGAGAGCTCGCCTCCGGCCACGGTTTCGTCTTCTCGAATGAGTCTATCACCGACTGGTCCGGGCGCCGAGCAGTATAGTACAGTGTATCGCCCTGAATCTCAATTTCGCAGAATTCAAGAGTACTTTCACCTGCAACGACGTATAGATTCGTATCCAGATTCACGGGGCGCAGTGGTGCGCCGCCTCCCCCGGTGGTTACGTGCTGGATACCAGCAACGTCACAACGTGCATAGTTGTGGTTGTGGCCGCCAAAAACAATATCAACATCATGCGCCAGGCAGAGTGGTTGGATATAGCTCTGCACAGAGGTATTGTCGGGGTGGGGGCCCACCGACCAGCCTGGCTCATGGAGAACTATGATCTTCCATAGTTTGTCGCTGGTTGCAAGATCATTATCGAGCCATGTTAGTTGTTCCGAGTCTGTGCTGTAGTCCGTATACTGGTCCACAATAGCTATGTGGACCGGCCCAGAGTCAAATGACCAGTACCGCCCGCCCGGCTCGTACGTATAAGGGTAGTATTTATCATAGACAATGCCGGCGTCCTCGTGATTACCTATGCACCCGTTAATAGGCATGTTTGCATGTAACTCGAGGGCGTTGGACAGAGACCGATTGAAAAACATGTTCTGCCAGTCATTCTCCGTATCATTGTTTATCCAGTCTCCCACATTTAACACCAATGTTCGGTAACCAGGGTTGGTTATCGTAAAGGTATTCATTGCCTCGCAGACAAGATCGTAATTATATGGTACCAGGCCGGCATCGGCACGTGTATCTCCAAACGCCAGGAATTTGACGTTGTCGGCATTGACTGCTGGTGCCGTAGTAAAGCTGCCCGTGTACGACTCACCGTACCCAACGGTTACCTTGTAGTAATACTTTGTCCCCGGAACCAAAGCAGGTTTTCCAATGTCACCACCGATGATGTATTCATGCTGATGGTCGCTGCCGAATTCCTCGGTGAGAACACTCTCGCTCAGGTCCGCCGGGTCCGTGCCCCAATCCAGTGTGCAGCCCTGTGGGACATCCACCTGCCAGAGTATCTTCATCTCGGTATTCACGCCAGTGTAAAACAGATAGGGTCCTTTGCGTATATGCTCGGTTTCAGCCAGTCCAAGATTGAAGCTGATGTCGGTGCTGGTGCCATTGATTTGGTGTATCTCAACGGCCAGAACGTTCGTTCCGTCCACAAGTCCTGCCGGGTCAACGTCGAATTCAAACCATTTGCTCTCATCGTCGCCGCCGACCACGTTACTGGCCAGGGTGTCGTAGTAAATCGTCTCTCCATCGGGCATATTACTGCGCACAATCTCGGCCCCGTTAAGGTAAACTACCGCTCCGTCATCACGTACCAGCCTCAATTTCAGGCTGCCGACTTGTGAGGCATCCGCTACATCGAAGTAGTGGCGAAAGTAGTAACAAATATACTTGTTATCCGGGTCGGTTCCATAGGATATAGTTGTGACCTCACCGTCGCCGCCGTAGCCCAATTGCGCCGGCCCTTCATCCCAGCCGATGTCATCGAACGTTGGCTCGCGCCACGCCGTACCCTGGTCGGAACCGTCATCGAGGTATTTCCACACAGTCTCGGCCGGCGATACAAGCGTCCCCTCTGGATCTGGCTCAGGGGGAAGTTCCCCAAGCTCCACATGAAAGTAGGCATTGTCCGCAGCACCCTCTAAGGCATTGTAGTTCTTGTAGGCAGGACACAAGCCCGAGGTGAAATACTTGGAGTTAGGGGCATCATCGCCGAGGGTGCCGGTGTCCGTCGTAATGGACTCGCTTACAACCAGCGTATCCAGGTTGCCGCTGGAGTCCAGCGACCACAGTTCGACATCGATACTGGCAGAGGTGTCGGGCAGTTTGGTGATTTCAACCTGAAAGCGGTACCAGGCGTTGGCCGATAGGGTTGGCAGATTGGCGATGCTCGGCCTTCTGTCCGCGGCGCTGACGCCGTCCCAGTAGCCTTCGATGTTGTAGCCGCTGCCGCCCGGATCCATCTGGACCCCGAAAAAGTTCGCGGAATCGACATTGCCGCTATTTATGGTCCACCCGATACGGTCGTCGTCGAAGTGGCCGCTGCCATCGGTCTGGAAGTCCATCCCGATGATGACCTTGATAACCTCGTTCCAACTGAACGAATGCGCCGTCCAGTTGAAGATATTATTTGCTGGGCTCAGACCGACCAAACCTGCAACACCGATGCCACTGGTTACCGTGGGACCGGCACCGCCATCGTACCAATCCAGATGAGTCCCGATCGTTTGGTCGAGGTTATAACCTGACTCGAAATCTTCGGTGTGGGTCTGCGCTTGCGCGGCGCCTGCCCAGGCCATTGCCCCTACCACCATAAGTACCAAAACTTTCTTCCAGTAATTTACCCTAATCATTGTTTTCTCCTTTCTGCTATGAATAAAAAACCTTCTACAAAATACATAAATTTATAATATACAGCTTACACCACTGTTATTCTCACACATACGCGAGACTATAGAACTTTCTTTGTACCGCCTTTTCGTTCATAAATCTATCGTGGTAAACATGGGATTTTGCAGATTCGTAAAGTTTTCTGTGAAATGCATAATTGCATAGCGAATAATAGCTTACAGCCGTTATTCTCACATATCTTGCTCTTATTTGGCTGTTTTCTATCATTTCCCATACTGCTTGTTGCCCGCTCAATGTTTTTAAGCACTTCTCGCCTAACACAATACACCAAGTCTGTCAAGACTTTTTGCACTATTTTCGTGCTTTTTTGTAAGATACCGGAAAGTCGCTACCTGTGATTGGGGACATTGCCTTCTTGATAAACCCTCTTTTTGTGAGAATTTTTAGCTGAAAGTCCTGTTTTTAGCGTGCCGCGAGCGACCGGATATGAAATGTGCCTTTGCACCTAAATGAGGCTGGATTTATAGAAGAGTTACTCGTGATATTTTTTGGAGGGTTCGAAGATTCTCACTGTATTTTTGCCTGCCTGCTTGGCTGTGTAAAGTGCCCGGTCAGAACCGCTTGTAATATCCTCGGGATTTGTGTCAGCGTCATATTGACCAACGCCAACACTAATTGATAGTGCTATTTGCTCTTTTTTCCAGGTTGCCGGCGATTGAGCAACCACATCGACCATACGCTTGGCAACAACAAAAGCATCTTTGATTGATGTATTCGGCAAAATGACCGCAAACTCATCGCCGCCATACCGTGCTGCCGTATCTATTTGTCGGATGCACTCTTTTATCTTTTTGCTAATCTCTCGAATGACTTTGTCCCCGGCACGGTGTCCGTAGGTATCGTTTATCCTCTTGAGATTGTCAATATCAATCATAATCAGCGAGATTTGTCCGCCGTATCGGCGTGATCTCCACAGTTCCTTTTCGAGGATTTCGTAAAAGGTCTTGTGGTTCGCAAGACCGGTCAGACCGTCTGTTGTGGCCTGGTGCTGTATCTTCTCAAACAACTTTATGTTGCCGATTGACGCACCGACCAACTGGCTAAACAGCTCTATCAGTGCAATATCCTCAGAATTAAAGCTATCATTCTCTATCTTGTCTGCCAAATTGAGTACGCCAACTACTCTATCCTGGCAAATAAGAGGAGCAATAACACAATTATTGGTCTTATAATTTCCAGAAAAGGCACGTTGTGATTTTTTAATTATGGGCTTTTTATGGGTGTCTATGTTCCCTACTAATATAAGCTCTTTACTTCTTACTGCCATAACCATAAGGGATGGCGGATTCTGATTCAGCGAGACTATTTTGTTTATAAGAAATGGATGATTGTGCTTGTGCAGGTGTAAAATATTGTTTGTCTCATCAAGTATGTATAGTGAGGCAAGTCTTGCGCCAACCAGATTCGGAATGTGTTTCATGCAAATATTCGTTATCCGCTCGATGTCAAGGCAGTTTATCTGTCGAGCCAATGGGGTTAACTGCTCAACCAGGGAAATATTGCCATTAGCGTGGTTAACAGTAGTCTCAGTGCTCTTATTGCTTCGGCGCATGGTTCAAAAGTTATATAACTTTGTCCAATCTACACAACTTCAGGTGGTACGATGGTTTCACTTATCACTCTATCGGATATTTTAGTAGCAGCATTTGGAAAAAACACCGGCTATAGGCCAAAAATGAACCTGAACTGTTGCGTCAAACACTTGGTCAACGATACTCGACAAGACACATCGGAAACTTTAGCAGAAAAACCGGGGGTTTCTGCATAAGTCCTTCAGCCCAAAGTGCTCGGCAAAGCGTTGCGGAGCGCGAAAAAAAAGACAAATATTTTTCAAAAAAATCAAAAAATAGTTGACATCCGATAAAAGGGGTTTTACATTTTACAAAATGTAAAATACCTTTGACCAGCTTGAGTTGAATAATATGACTATAAAAATATCCATAAGTACTTTAGTTGCTTGAATATAAAAGGATTTTGCGATGCAAACAGAAACCAACATCCACACATTGCAAATACCTGCTAAACTCTATCGAATCGGTGAGTTAGTCCGCTATACCCCCTTTTCACGGCAAACTATTCATAACTACACGATAATGGGACTTATTCGTGAGGTACAATGGACTGAGGGTGGACATCGACTCTACGATGAGTCGGTATTTGAAAGACTCTCGAAAATCATAGAGCTTAAGCAAACGAAAACTCTCTCGGAAATACGACGGATTCTAAATAGAGATGAGGTAGCCAGTGGAGAAACAGAAAACTCTCCGCAATATGAAAATGACTAAAAAAGAAAATGACAAGATTAGAAACTGTTTTGGTTCTTTGCGATTCTAAGACAGACAGGATGCTGTAAGAATTCAGGGAAGGGATAGAAGGATCAGGGATGAGAAATACGGTTTTACCATTCAGAAGTTGTCTTTCCTGCCTTTTCCACTCTTACCCTTTGTTGAAGAATGTATTGCCGGGAGCCGCAAATGAAAAGGCGAATAGGTGGTATACGTGTCGGTTTTCTTTTTTTCAAGGATGGGGAGCTTACTAACAATAAGGAGAAATTATGAATATAGCATCGCTGATTACAGATAATATCACCGAGCTGCTTGTTAAGATAATCGAGTTTACCCGGACCCGCCACAAAATTCTTGCTCGAAACATAAGCGATATCAGCAATCTTGGATTTGTACCTAAAGACCTGGTGGCCGACGAGTTTTCCGATCTGCTAAACAGCGCAATTGATGAGCATATCGCAAACCGGCGGCTTGTGTTGCATGACACTGAAAACGTCAAGTTCGGCATCGGCGGCAGCTTCAAGGTTAAACCGACAGTCGATAAATATGCAAAAGACCTTCTTGACGAAAACCGAGATGAATATATTGAGCTGCAAAAAAACAAGCTTTTAGAAAATGCACTCAACCAAAGAGTTGCAGCAGAATTGCTGAAGCAAAAACAAGGAATGTCTTCAGTTTTTACATAGCGTATGGCGTTTAGCGAACAGAACTATGAGGTTTTTTTTAAGGAACTTGTTCACTGGTTCTTCTTAAGTTATCGGCCAGAAGGTCGATAAAGAGTTTATTAGGTGTGTTTGTTGGGAGAGCCAGTGAGTATGCAAAGATGGAAGTGTTTATAGGACGTCATATTTTTATCTGAAAAAACGATTAGAATCCGGGGCCCTGTAAAGCAGGGAACCTTTCACGGAGGAATCCAATGGGAAGCAAGCAGCAACTTGATATCGACGAAATATGGAAGCAATTCCACAAAACGCATGGTGACCAATTTCGTAATGGGCTGATGGAGCATTACAGGCACCTCGTAAAATATGCCGCTGAGCGTGTACACAGCAAATTGCCCAGTAAAGTCGAATTGGACGACCTTATCAGTGCCGGTACTTTTGGCTTGATGGATGCTATCGAAGCATATGACCCTGAGCGAGGTGTAAAGTTTGGGACATATTGCCTGCCTCGTATAAAAGGTTCTATTCTTGATGAATTACGGAGTATGGACTGGGTGCCGCGATTAGTCCGTACTCGTGCACATCAGCTAACGAGGGCCACGCAGTCGCTCGAAGCATCTCTGGGTCGCAAGCCCACAATAAAAGAAACCGCGGAAAAATTGAATCTGAACATGGATGATTTTAACAGGCTTCGGCGAGATGCCAGTGCTGTAAACGTGGTGTCATTGAACACGCAATATGGCGACGGAGACGGCGATAAGGATATTCGCGAAATAGACATAATCAAAGACAAAAAAAGCGATGCGCCCCCGATCGAAGCTCAAAAGCGAGATCTGAAAAATTTGCTCACCAAAGGCCTGACACGTGCCGAACGGTTGATTGTCGTCTTGTATTACTACGAAGAGATGACGATGAAGGAAATTGGCACAACGCTGGATCTTTCTGAGTCGCGCGTTTCGCAGATGCACTCATCTATTGTCCAACGTCTAAAAGCCCAGCTGGACAGCAGAAAAAAGGAATTTGCAATATAAACGTCATTTTAGCACGTCAACGCTGCGTATTTGCATAGCCGGGCACTTATTTGTATCATCCCTTTTTTATTAAATTCAACAAACAATATTGTTTTGGTTCGCCTGCGCGAGTATACTAAAACAGTATTTTTGCAAGGAATAGGACAATGAAATTTACAAAAATGCACGGCCTTGGCAATGATTATGTTTATGTCAATTGCTTCAAGGAAAAAATTGAGAATCCTGCAGAACTGGCCCAGATCATGAGCGACCGGCATCGTGGCATTGGTTCTGATGGCTTGATTCTTGTTTGCCCGTCAGATGTGGCCAATGTACGTATGCAAATCTTCAATGCTGATGGGTCGGAAGCGGAGATGTGCGGAAACGGTATCCGCTGTGTGGCAAAATATACTTATGAACATAAATTGGCCGATGCCCATGGAGAGATATCAGTGCCAGGTCAACCGCCCTTCCCTGCTTCATTGATTATTGAGACCGGCAGTGGAATCCTAACGGTGGGCTTAGAGACTGACGGCCAGGATAAAGTGCAAAAGGTGTGCGTCAATATGGGACAGCCCATACTTTCAGCCAAAGATATTCCAGTTGGTTTGCCCGTCAAAGAAGTGATCGAACAGCCAATGATGTTTCAAAGTCGGGCGTTTGTAATGACATGCGTGTCAATGGGCAATCCACACGCCGTCTTTTTCTGCAATGATCTTTCTGCAGTTGACCTGGCGAAGTTTGGGCCTATCATTGAAAACCACAGCTTTTTCCCGAATCGGATCAATGTACATTTTGTTCAGGTTGATAACTCAACGGAGTTTACTATGCGGACGTGGGAGCGAGGCAGTGGAATAACGATGGCTTGCGGCAGTGGTGCTTGCTCATGCTGCGTAGCCGGAGTGCTTACCGGCCGATGCCAGCGAATATGCACTGCACATTTACCGGGAGGCGACCTGGATTTGAACTGGTGCGAAGAAGATAACAGTGTCTATATGACCGGAGCTGCCGAGGAAGTCTTTGAGGGTGTCTGGCCGAAAAAATAATCCTTACATGCTAAGCTTCAAGGGCTGGCAGAATTCCAGTGCCACGCCGGACCTAACAGAAGGCAATTCGGCTTCTGTGCGAGAACCGCTGATAGTATGAACTCTCAAAACCTTGCCGATACCTGAGATACTGCCCCCAAATTCAAGCAGACCAGATGTCGGGGGTATTGATAATTCCACTTTTAACAGGCTGCCCAGCTTAAATACGTCGGCTGCGGTCTCAAAATATAAACCACCGGGACTCACATTCACTGTGCAGCCGGCATGGGATTTCTTTGCAGTTGAATCAGCTTTACGATACGACAAGTCAAGCTTTATTGTCAACCGTTTGTACTTTCGCTTATCGGACACATTCATCAAATGCCTCCCTGCATAACTGCCGGTAATTAACATTTATGAGTACATAATACATAGGTGTATGTACGCTATCGCAAAATCCATTCCAAAAAACAGATAAATAGATACCCTATTTTTACTTTTACAAGTGCTTAGTTGATATAAGGTTGGGCACAATTTGCCGGTTAGTATCGTCTGCGCACAATAAAATAAACAAAGGCAGTATTAAAATGTTGATAAATGGCAACGCTGAAAAATGATTTTAAGAGCTGCGGGACGAATATCAGTATGCTTAGCTGCTTATTCTATAAAATGTTACGTTTCTTACTAAATACATAGCTCTTTCGTTCCGAAAAAAGGACAAGTGTGTTGTTTTTTAGCAACATCCATGCTGGGCAATGTGGGCACAGGAGTTTTTATTTGAGCTATGGCAAGTCATCGGAAACAACGATCGGAAAAGCCAACCAAAAACGGCGGTCGAGAAAAAACGAACGCCAAAAATGACCAGTTAATATTTGGGCTGCTTGGCAAATCTATCGTTCAATCATTACCGATAGGAGTGATTGTTTTCGATTCTGATTTGAAGATTATCGAGGCCAATTCCCAGGCAGCAAAGCTAATCAAATTAGGTGACTTCATTGACGAATCATTGGCAAAAGGTGCTGACAATCCCGGCGAGGCGGAGCCCGGGTGGACCGAACAATTAAAATCAGTTGTGTCAGCAGGAAAAACCTTTGAGTTTGACAATATAAATTATACATTAAACGGCAAAACAATACTTTTGCAAATCGTTTGCACGCCTCTTAAGAAAGCCGATACAGCCGGAATCCTCGGTGGGACCGTCATAATCGAAGACATAACGGAAAAGGTCGATGTCCAGAAACAGTTGGCCAACGCCGAAAAGCTGGCTACTGTCGGCAAGCTCGTTTCCAAGGTCGCCCATGAACTAAATAATCCTATGGACGGGATACTGCGATATATTAATCTTGCGATGAGAATTATTGAGGAGAAACAACTCGAAAAACCCAAAGAGTACCTCACTCAGTGTCGTCAGGGACTTATGAGAATGGTTCAAATAGTAAGCGAGCTGTTGGAATTCTCCCGCAGTACATATGCATCGTTAGAATATGTCGAATTAGAGCAGATTATCGAAGATACCTTAAGGACAATGGATGTTAGAGCAGAAACCTGCAATATTCGGGTATCAAGAAACTATAGCCGTGGTATACCACAAATCAAAAATGGCAATCTCTTTCAGGTGTTCTGTAACCTTGTAAAAAATGCGCTTGAATCAATGCCGGCTGGCGGGCAGCTAAGCATCTCAACCCGACTGGCAGCGGATAATACCACCGTGGTGGAGTTTCGTGACACGGGAACAGGTTTACCGATAGAGCATACCGATGCTATATTCGAACCATTTTTCACGACAAAGGACAGAGGTACAGGATTGGGATTAGCAATATGTAAAGACATAGTCGAAAGGTACCACGGTCGAATAACCGCCGAAAATGCTTCTGGAGGCGGAAGTATATTCACAGTGTATTTGCCGATAGCAGGTAGTCCATAAGAAAATCCCTAAACGCCGATGAGGATATCTCGATGAGAGAAAAGAACATTCTTGTTATAGACGATGATAGAATCATACTGGATTCGTTGTGTGAGTTTTTGTCACTCGAAGGATTCCAAACTAACGGCGCCGAAAGTATAAAGAGCGCCCTGGCCGAGCTGGGAAAGCAAAGTTATTCTCTTGTCATAACGGATGTGAATTTACCTGACGGCGATGGACTGGAATTATTAGAAACAATCAAACAAGAGCATCCTCAAACGGTGGTCATTGTGATAACCGGCTACGGCACGATTGAAAGTGCGGTCAAGGCGATTAAGCAAGGCGCGTACGATTACCTTACGAAGCCGATCTCAGATGACGAATTGCGGATGGCAATAGAAAGGGCCATCAAACAACAATCGCTCATGATTGAAAATGAAAGTCTGCGATTGCAACTCGTCAAGAAATATAGTCTGGAGAACATAATCAGCCACGACTACAAGATTGCGAAAATATTCGACCTCGTGGAAGCTGTTGCCGACAGCAATACCACAATCCTGATGGCCGGCCCGTCGGGCACCGGCAAAAGTATGTTGGCAAGAGCGATACACCATCGCTCCAGCCGACACAATAAGCCGTTTGTGGAGGTAAGCTGCGGTGCTCTTCCAGATACACTGCTCGAAAGCGAACTATTCGGCCATGTCAAGGGAGCATTTACTGGTGCTGTAAAAAACAAGGAAGGCAAGTTCCTTGCCGCACATGGCGGCACAATTTTTCTTGACGAGGTTGCCAACGCTTCGCCGGCCCTTCAAGTCAAACTTTTGCGGGTCCTTGAGGACAGGCAATTTGAGCCTGTCGGCAGTAATAAGACCAAGACAGTCGATACACGGATCATAACTGCTTCAAATCGAGACCTACAAGAGGAAGTAAAGCAAGGCAGGTTCCGAGAGGATTTGTATTACCGGATAAATGTAGTAACAGTAGACCTGCCGCCATTGTGTGAGAGGGTCGGAGACGTTTGGCTGCTGGCAAAGCACTTTTTGCGGATGTACTGTGCCCAGCACAATAAACAAAGACTTGGTATTACTGATGAGATGCTTGAGTATTTAGAGCGTTACTCCTGGCCCGGCAACATCCGCGAGCTGGAAAATGTAATCGAGCGAGCGGTGTTGCTAAGTAAAGACAAATTCATTGGCCCGGATGACTTGCCGAATGCAATCAAACAAGAGCAAGGACGGCAGAAAAAGACATATCAGCCGAAGAGCTTGAAAGAAGCATTGGCTGGGCCGGAGAAAGAGCTTATCCGCCAGGCGCTTGAAGCCAATCACTGGAACAGACAAGAAACCGCTAAAGCACTTCAGATAAACCGCACAACTCTATTTAAAAAAATGAAACATTATGACCTCTATACAGAGGCTGAACGATTAGGCCTGGCCTGAGCAATGATTATTGATAATTGATTGTTTGAAAAGTTCAATTCCACCTTCCGTGGCGTTTACAAGTAGTAATTAGCAATACAACGACTGTTGCCACCTAATAACCAATAGTCGTTCTGCAATAATCAATGAAGATTGCCCGGGACTGGAGTCGAACCAGCACGAGCCGAAGCTCACTAGCCCCTCAAGCTAGCGCGTCTGCCTATTCCGCCACCCGGGCTTTATAATAAGTTGCTGATTATTAATTATTGATTGCCGGCTGTCAATCTTCAATTCATAAATCAGCTTGACGGTAATCCATTGGATTATCCACCAGCAAGGTCCACTTATATCAGGCATAAAGCCGGATAGCAGTAATGAAATAACCGCACAAAAAATATAGTGCTCCAGTGATTTTTTTTATTTTCTGACTGTTTTCGACTTATTTTGCTGCAAATCCCCCAAAAACAGGCTTTCTGGTACGTTTTAGGGAGTCGAAATATATTGGGTTATTATCTGTTTTATCCAAATAATTCTTGACTTTATTGTTGGATATGCTAATATTTGTAATTATGGCTAAGAAATTACTATCATCATCGTGTCCCTCTTGTGGATTGTCGATGCAGACGACCGCGATGTCCTGCACGGCCTGTGGGGTCAAAATTGAAGGCAATTTTATCGAGACATTTTTCGGCAAACTACCACCGGAAGACCAAAAATTCCTTGAGCAATATCTTTTAGCGGGCTTCAACATCAAAATGCTGGAGCAGAGAGGCCCGCTCGGATATGCGGCTATACGCTCCAGGTTAGACAGGTTGATCGCAAACTACGAAGCACTAAAGGCAATGGATGCTCAGAAAAAGGCCGTTCTGGAGCAGTTGAGAACGGACGAAATTAGTGTAACCGAGGCAAAGGAGAAACTCGAAAAACTTTCAGGAGATTAAGAAATGGAAAACGTATCAAACATATCGTCGGAAGAGGAATTGTTGCAGCTTCGCAACGAAGGCAAGATAAGTGAAAATGAATATGAAGAACTTCGTGAGATGCTGCAAAAGACGGCCAAAGTAGATATTGGAGAAGGTGACAGGGATAATCTCAAGCCGACTCGAACATCCGGCCTGGCAATTGCATCTCTGGTCCTTTCACTTGTGATACCAGTCGGCTGCATACCTGCTATAGTCTGTGGGCACATAGCTCTACGGAAAATTGAAAAGGACACGATGTTACAGGGGCGTGGCTTAGCCTTGGCCGGCTTAATTATCGGATATGTTGTTCTCGGCCTTTTTATAGTTCCGATTTTGCTTTGGTCATTCTATGTAAGTGAACCGGTGGCAATTGAAGTTACCGAGCTGAAGCATTATCCCCTTGACAATATTGAAGGAGTATTGACTCAATTAGGGGTCACACTCGATAGGCAAATCTCAAGCGATGGCAATGGTTCTCTGCGAATTGAAGCAATAGAGACAACAACCATCCGCTTATTTGAAACCGGCGACATAGATATTGAAGATGCACGATTGATTTATCAGGCGCGGCTGCGAACAGAAAACCTGCAAGGAAAAGCCTACCTCGAAATGTGGTGTTACTTCCCTGGCGGAGGCGAATATTTCTCAAAAGGACTTTACGCGGCTTTGATAGGCAGCACAGGCACAAGCTGGTCCATCGAAGAAATACCTTTTATCTTAAAGAAGGGACAGAATCCTGATAATGTGAAACTCAACTTGGTAATAGAAGGCAGGGGCACGGTTTGGATTGACGATATTCGGTTATTGAAGGGATCGCTTAGATAGTAAATGCGTTTTTACGTTCCTCTTTTGCCATCCCAGAGCAGAACCTGCAGGCGTTGGCAGAAGGCAAAGCCGGTACGTTTGCACAAATCGGCGACCATTGGGGATTTGGTTAACAGTTCATCTCTCGTAGCCGCCTGTGGCATCAGCATTACTTTTGACAAATCGACGTTTCCAATTTCTTCTATTGTCTGCTGTATTTCCGGTAAATCGGTTTCTGAATCCACGACGAATTTTAGCTGATAATTATAATTGTCAATCAACTCTCGCAAGACAGCTATATCCAATCTTGAATCCTCGTGAGTTGCAGTTACCTTTGGATCGGAGGGAGTAGAGTTACTCAACTTCGGACTGATACTCACCAAATCGCAGGATATCTCAGGTATAAACGCAATACCTGCGGTTTCGATTGTTATATGTTTACCTGCTGCCTTTAGCTTCTGCACTAATTGTAGCAATTCCGAATTTATCATCGGCTCGCCGCCGGTGATTACAATGAATCTGGATGGCCACTGTTGGATGGTCTGCACAATTTTCTCAATGCTGTAGCGGGTCCCTGCCGTTTGGTCCCAGGCGTATTTCGTATCGCACCATCGGCAGCGCAGAGGGCAGCCGGCAAGACGGATGAACGTGCTGGGGGGCCCTGCCAGAAAACCCTCGCCCTGCAAAGAATAAAAAATCTCGTTTACTCTCACTTTGCGTACTCAATTGGGTCTTTTAGGCCTGCCTCGGCAAAGCCCGTTAATCTCAATCTGCAGGAGTCACATCGGCCGCAGCTTCTGCCCTGCTCATCCGGGTCGTAGCAACTGTGTGTAAGCGAATAATCGACGCCAAGTTTAGTGCCTGTAAGAATAATTTCACCTTTTGTCATTTCTATAATCGGGGTATTGATGCGATATTGGCCCCTTCCCATGACTGCTGCTGCGGTGGCGAGGTTGGCGGTCTTCTCGAAGGCGGCTATGAATTCGGCCCGGCAGTCGGGATAACCGCTGTAGTCGGTCGTGTTTACGCCAATGAAGATATCGAAAGCCCCCAGCACCTCAGCCCAGGCGAGGGCGTAACTTAAAAAAATTGTATTGCGGGCAGGCACATAGGTTGGTGGGATTTGACCTGAGCTACCGAACTCGGCTCCATCCTTCGGGACGTCGATATTGGAATCAGTGAGGGCTGAGCCGCCAAAAGAAGCTAAATCAATATCGATTATGCGATGTTCAGTCACCGCTAAAGAATGAGCTATTTTCTTTGCAGCCTCGATTTCCCGCTGATGCCGCTGGCCATACCTGAAAGTTAAAGCAAAGCACTTAAAACCTTCGCTTCGGGCAATCGCCAAGATTGTAGCCGAATCGAGGCCTCCGCTCAATAAGACTACTGCATTTTTGTCCGCCACGAGTCAGCCCCTGTAAAATGTTCTCCTGAATACATCAGCAAAACGCGTCGTATCATCCGGCAATGAAGCAATACTTATTTATTCCAACTACTCGGACAGTATTTCGATGCCGTTGATCTCTGGATTCTGTATGTTGATAGTGAATCCGATAGCCATCTCTCCATTGGTAATGGTCAGGTTTTTGAATGTTTTAACCACGGGCTTTTGGAATCCACCGGCTTCCTTGTAGGGGTCGAAATCTTCAAGAACTGTCTTTTCATTGATCGTGATTGAGAAAACTCTCTGGCCGTCGCCTGTTATCCCATCGTACGTCTCAGCGAAATGCAGTCGGACAGTGTATTTGCCGTTTGGTACTTTGAACTTGTACGCGGACATACTGTAGCATTCGGTTTCATAAATCTTCGGTGCGTCGGTGCCGGTGATACCCAGGTCGCCCCGGTCGGCAGTCATGCCGTCAACAACGCCCCACTCTTTGCCTTCTTCCATAACCTGGTCGGCCAGCCATAGGTTGCCTGCCTTGTCGGTGTAGGGTTCGGTGGCTGCACAGTTGACACGCTGTACGAATTTTGGAGCCTCAACCTTACTCATCGTTGCACAGCCTGAAAATGCTAAAATCACAACTGCAACAACACAGCTTACGATAACCAATCCTTTTGCCATTGTATCCATTCCTTTCTAAGTAAATTGATAAATGCGCAGCTTATATAACATTAGCACTATATAATTCCACTCGGTTGAATCGTCAAGCATTGGAATCAGCAGTATATCCAACAGGGCCTGCGAAGACAACGGTTTTTGCGGTCATTTATCTTGTACCCCACATCGTTATCGTTCTTTCGGCCAGGGATAGGCATTTGAGCCGGCTTCTTTGTCGATAGGTCCCGCTGGTAACGTCTTTTGCCATTTCAGCAGCTTTTCAGAAAGTTTCTTCACAATCTCAGGATGCTGGTCGGCGACGTTGTCTAACTCCGTCGGGTCCCTGGGAATATCATATAACTCGATTCGGCTGCGGTCAGGATTCATTAGCAGCTTCCACTTTTCTTCACGAATGGCCAACATCGGGCACTTATGGGCCATATCGCCAAAGACTCGGAATCGCCACTCCCACATTAAAGGTCTGGTTCGCTGTTTAGGTTTGCCGAGTAATGCAGCCGACATATCTTCACCGTCGGGTTTTAGGTCTCCGGGCAATTTTGTGCCAGCCAAACTGCAGACAGTCGGGAGCCAATCGACACCTGCGACAATGCTTGTGTTATCTACTTTGCCGGCAGGGACATGCCCGGGCCAGCGAACGATAAAAGGCATACGGATGCCGCCTTCGTATATACTTCGTTTTCTTCCGCGAAATGGGCCTGTATCGCCAATACCGCTGTGGACGGCATTCCCAATATCAAAATCTTCAGGGCCATTGTCACTGGAAAAAGCGATAACCGTATTATCAGCCAAACCCAGCTCGTCAATCTTTTTAACCAGCCGGCCGATTTGTTGGTCAAGGTCAGTGACCGAAGCATAATATATCTGTTTTGCTCCCTTGTATGGCACGCCTCGGGGAGCGTATCGCTGGTAGGGTTTCATCTGCTCGTCAGTGGGATGGAGTGTAGCGTGCGGGACGAGGGTCCATACGTTTACGTAGAACGGTTTGTCGCGATTGTTTTCGATAAACTGAATGGTTTTGTCGACGATTATGGCGGTGGACCTGGCCCGGAAATATGGATCGTTCGTGCCCTCAATCTGCGGACCCGAAGATGTTCTGGTGCTGTGCTCGTCGATGCCGTACTCGCCTGACGTCGGAGCACCAATACCGGAGCCAAGGTGCCACTTGCCGAAATGTCCGGTTGTATAGCCGGTATCCTTTAGCAATTTTGTTATTGTATGTACCTTGGGATCAAGCCAGTTGGGCATGGCGCGTGCCTCGTTTTGCTTGTGCGTTGCGAAATGGCCGTGGACACCGTGACGTGCGGGGAAGTGGCTGGTCATAATTGACGTTCGTGAGGGTGAACAGACCGACCCGTTAACATAAAACTGCGTGAAAAGTATTCCCTTTTTAGCCAGCTCATCCAGGTTCGGTGTTTTAATCTGGCGATTGCCGTAACAGCCGAGGTCACCCCAACCGAGGTCATCGGCAAAAATAAAAACAAAATTAGGTTTCCTGCCTTTTGTCGTTTTTTCCCCGGCAAAGGCCCGTACCGGCAAAGTAGAAACTGCTGCTGCACCAACAGCGTTTAAAAACTGGCGCCTGCTGAAAACTATGGTGTTAGATTCCATATACTATCCTCCAATTTTCACTGCCGGTTGCTTTCGCAACATAGACTGATTGTCATAATATTTACGGCAGTCCCATTTTACCGACTTTGTCAGGTTCTGTCAAAAAACGTTGAACGCCATTTCCGATGGTCTTTTGCATAACGGCTTTTTTAATTATTTTGTTATTGATTATCGCTTGTCTTGGCTTAGGATTCGGATTATAATAGTATTGTAGGATACCTAAGAAAGGTCAGGAAATGGGCGACGATGTAAAACTGGAGCTGTTCGATAATCCAAATCCTGAGCGGGATTACTTCATCAAAATCAACTGTCCCGAATTTACAAGTGTTTGTCCTCGGACAGGCCAGCCCGATTTCGGCGAGATTATCATCGAATACTGCCCCGACAAACTATGTATCGAGCTAAAGAGCCTGAAGTTATACATGCAAAGCTACCGAAATAAGGGAATTTTTTACGAAGCCCTGACAAATGACATACTGAATGATTTATCCTGCGCCTGTAAACCACGCTGGATGAAGGTTACCTCACGATTCAGACCTCGCGGTGGGATAACCGCCGATGTAGTTGCAGAATATAAACCGGATTAATAAACGAAGGTTTCGTCAAGGGTGACAAAATGTCGATAGTATTTCATTGCAAAGACTGTGGCAAAAAGATAAAAGCCTCCAACAGTGCCGGCGGCAAATGGGAAAAGTGCCCGGCATGCCATAACAAAGTGTATATCCCCGACCTTGAGTCTGGTGAAGAGCTTAAACTCACTCCAATTGATGGAGAGGACCAAGAAAAGCAAAAAGAGTTGATGAACGAAACATACCATCTCACACAAGAGATATTGCTTGAGCGGGAAGCTCCGGAAGGTCCGCCTGGGACTGGTAAGCCGGCATTAGAGATAAGTGAAAAGGAGCTAACGAAAAACATAATTCTGTACCTTCGACAAATGGCTAACGGAGAACTGGACGATGCTACAAGAACTGCCGATTCGATAGTTCCTTACGGCCTTCAAGCTGTTAAGATTCTTGACAAAATAGCAGTTAGTGAAATGCCCGAGCCGGAATTGACTGATGTCGCTCCACAGGTACTTTCGGGTCTGATAAGAAATCTCCGCACTCGAATAGGCTAAGCTGGAAAATACTTTCTAATGCCTGCTTAAACGTCCCAATAAATACTCTCAATCTGCAACTCCACCGCGATTTTTTCGGTCTCCATAATTTAATAGTCCGACCATACCCCTCTAATTTGGCTTTAATAAAGATATTTCATATATTTTATGTAGAGATGCAGTAACAACGTGATTGAACTTCGTTTACAACTTGGAGAAACTTATATATGTCCAGTGATACAACTGTAGTGCATGTTACCCATGAGGCCGTGGGTAAAATTGGCGGTATAGGCGCTGTCCTGCAGGGTCTATTCACCTGCAATTCCTATCTTGACACAATTGACCGCTCTATCATCATCGGCCCGTTATTTACCATCGAAGGTACTGTATCGGAACGTCTTGGCGAGGATGGTGAAGTACTTTATTCATCTATCGATGGATTAGTAAATACAGGATATTCTCAGGCTTTCTGTAAGATTGAGAATTTCTTCAATACAGGTATAGTCTACGGCAGGCGAACATTTGTTGACGAGCAGACAGGTATAAAAAGCTCACCCGAAGTACTGCTCATCGATGTAAAATACCTGCATAAGAGAGCGGTTAACGAATTCAAAAAACGCCTGTTCGAGGAGTTTGGTATCTGCAGCAATTTATATGAACACCTGTGGGAGTATGAGCAATATATCAGGTTGGCGCCTGTGGCGATTGCTGTGCTAAAAGCGATTGGTGCAGCTAAAGATTCGACAACCATTATTGCCCACGAGTTCATGGGAATGCCCACTGCACTGGCGGCTATTCTCGAGGAGTCCTGTGATTATAAAACAGCTTTTTATGCTCACGAAGTGGCCACTATGCGCCGCATCGTGGAAGAACATCCCGGACACGATACGATGTTCTATAACGTTATGAAGCAGGCCCATGAAGACAAAGTCTACGTCAACGAGGTATTCGGCAACCAGGGTTCCTATTTCAAACACGCTCTCGTAGAAGCGTCAAAATACTGTGATCGTATATGTGCCGTAGGCGATTATGTTGTCGGCGAACTGCAGTTTTTAGCGCCCGAATTTGAGACTGCCGGGATCGATATAGTCTATAACGGCATACCGGCATATCAAATCAGCACTGCTGAGAAACTCGGATCGAAAGCAAAGCTGCAGCAATATTGCGACAACCTGTTGGGGTACAAGCCGGATTTCGTTTTCACACACGTTACAAGGCTTGTCAAAAGCAAAGGGCTGTGGCGAGATCTGCGTGTGCTTGAATACATGGAAAACGAATTCAGAAAAAAAGGCAAAACAGCAGTGTTCTTTTTGCTGTCGACCGAAGTAAGCCGGCGACGAAGCTGTGATATCCACAAAATGGAATCGGATTATAACTGGCCTGTGGCCCACCGCGAGGGCTGGCCTGATCTTTCCGGCGGGGAGGCGGGATTCTATACGGCGATACAGGAGTTCAACGCGCAAAGCCGTAATATAAAAGTCGTATTTATCAACCAGTTTGGCTTCAAACCAAAAAATTGCGGCAAGAGGATGCCGGAAGATATGGAATTTATGGACATCCGCAAAGGAAGCGACGTGGAATTCGGCCAAAGTATTTATGAACCGTTCGGCATTGCCCAACTCGAACCGCTGACTTTTGGGGGGATATGTGTGATAAGCAGTGTTTGCGGATGCGCAGGATTCCTGCACGACGTAGCCGATGTGAAAAATGTAAAAAATGTTATTATCGCCGACTATACCAACCTGGAAACTCAAGACAATCCTGATATCGAAGACCTGCTGCAGATTGACCGGTCGGTGCGCAATCGGATAGAGGCAAGTGTGAGTGAAAAGGTCGCAAAAGAAGTTATCGCACGCCTGCCTCAAAATGAGTCCGAAATTGAGGGTATGATTGAAACCGGCTTTGAACTTGCAAAGAACATGAGCTGGGAGATGGCCGTGAGAAACTATCTGCTTGTCAGTTTGCAAAAGGCGTCGGATAAACAGCACAGCCAGACCATCTATACATAAACATAACCATACGGCAAACCAACTGTTAATCATCACACACATCAGCATTGTTTCCCTCTGAAATTGGGTTCGTTCCGGCTTCGCCAAAGGCTACGCCGCGATAAATTGGGTTTGAATTGGCTTTGTATGGTGGCGTATCCCCGTATAAAACTTTTCCCTCTGCTTAATAATGTAAAGATGCCACATCAAGCGAAGTTTATGATTTTCAGAGCTAAGATTTATTCCCTTCGACTTTGCTCAGGGTAAACTTCTTCTTTAGTATATAGCCGTTGCTGGGGTGGTAAATGTTGATAGTAAAATATAAGTCACCCCCGCCCTGAGAACGTGGCTAAATACAAACCCGCATAATACCCTGCGACTACTCCGGCATGGCGGCTGCAGGCCAAGCTTTCAGGACGTGGCTTCCGCCCTCGGGAAGCTCAAAGGGGCCGGGAAAGGGATTGGCTGTATTTCTTCTCTTGCCTGAGTAATCGGTATCGATACGGTACGGCGAGCCGTCGGGTTGTTCGTAGGGAAGATCGGGAATCCTAGCTTTGCCGAGCAGATCAGTCGTTACCACTTGACGCTGTTGTTGTGCCCAGACTTTGTCGAGTGTGATTTCGAGATACATGCCGTCGGCTTTTTCAACCAGCTTGATGCCGGGATTGACGTTCGGCTGCACGAGTGGGTTGGATTCGTACTTAGATGGCTTGGCTCCTTTGAGAAACACGTTACCGGCCATGAATACCGGCAGTTTCGCCGGGTCATACGCTGGCAGGCCGACGTTGACGAAGATGTTATTGTAGTAACGTTCATCACCGCTGGCATTCCCATGCAATCGGGCCACTTCCGTAGAGTGTGCTTTGAGATAGGGTGTCAGACGACGTTCACCAACGGCAACCTGTATGCGACCCGCTATCAGGTTATGCACGTAGGCGGCGCCTTGGGAATTCACCAAGATGCCGTTGCCGGAGAGGAGTATGTTGTTGTCCACCAGGAAGGGGCCGTGGTTGACCTCCACAAACAGGTCTTCACTGGGACCGTTGTCGTGTAGTAGGTTCCGGGTAACGCGTGTACCCTGGGTCATCCAGTCCAGCCAGATGCCGCGGCATGTACGGTAGATGTGGTTACGGCTGATGAGGGTATCCACGGCGCCGTGGAACTTAATCCCGGCCATCTCCGCCCCGGTGAACAACCGACGTACGTAAATGTCGTGGATGGTATTGCCCGTGACCGTACTGAACACGGGCCCCATGCTGCCGACGATTCCCGCCTGCTCGCAGTGAGAAATGTGGTTGTTTCGGACGATGTGGTGGCCGATGTTTTGCTTCGACCAGCCCCTCGCCGTGGCGCGTTCAATCGTCTTGACGTACCCCTCGGCGGAGTTCTGCGAGGTGTTGTCAAACTCGTCACCGTGCTTGCCGAGCGTGATGCCCGTGCATACGGAGTAGCGAATGACGTTGTTCTCGATGATCCATCCCTTGCTCCAGTGGGTGCCGATCAGACCGATCTGCTCGGCCGTGGGCGGCGCCCAGGGCGTGGCAGCGTGCTCCATCGTAAAGCCGCGTACGGTGATGTAATTAATGCCCGGCTTCTCGGGGTAGAATACCGCTTGGCGCACATTGATCTCCACCTCAGCTTCGTTGGGATTGACGCCTTTGAACTGCGCCCGTATGGTAGTATTCGAGGAATCCACCTGAGCAAACCATAATAGGATATTACGTACATCCTCCGATTGAGGCCCCCTGAATACCAGGCAGAGCGTCTTAATCCCGCTTACCGGATTGATCTTGGCGTTGAACGAAGTCCACGATTGCCACCCGCCCGTATTAGGAACCGAACAGGTGCCCAGAAGCTCTCCGTCCGGTGCGTCCAGGCGAATCTCGATGATTCCACCGCGCGTTGCCGACGCCGCACGAATCTCGATCAGCCCGCAACGTTGGCCAAAGTCCACCTTCTCATAGCGCACCCAGTCACCCTGCTCGATCCAGCCGATACACTCGCCGCCCTCCGAACAGGGCGCTTTTCGAATACCGTGTTGCGCCACAAAACTGTTTGCCTTGACACGTCCAGCCTTCTCCGATCCCTTACCGGGCTGTAACCAGGCCACATTCAGCAGAGTCCCACTGCTTCCGGGCGTATATGACGAGCTTGCCTGCCCAATGGGTTTCAGCACGTCATCCAGCTTGGCCGCTTCGGTGAGCCAGTGACCGTTCAGATAAACGGCGCCCGTGTGATGGTCCCGCCCCTTGGGATTGAACCAGTCGCCGTGAATCAGGTTGCTATAGGGATTGAAGCCTCCGAAAAAGCTGTTTGGGATGCTGACTTCCCATGTGTCGTTTTGCACCTTCTGCCACTCCTTGATGACTTCGGAGCCCTTTATGAGGACCTTTTCGCCGGGTGCAGTCTGGTAGACGATGCGCTTGTTGTCTGACTTGCCGCCGCGCAGTGGATTTATCCGTTCGCGATAGACACCCTCATGCACAGTTATCAAATCGCCAGGTTGGGCCAACCGTGCCGCTGCTGAAATAGTCCGCAGAGGCTTCGCGGCGGTGCCCTTGTGCATGTCGTTACCGCTTACGGAAACATGATACTCACGGGCTGTAGCCACCGACACAGCCACAGTCAACAAAACGATGATAACATTTTTCTTCATAGGTTTGCTCCGTTAACTTCGGATTTCCCATTTGTCTGTCGAGTAGACATAATATGGTTCCATCATTTAAATTTATGTACAATCGCGAGATCTCATGGAACCTTGGAAATGGTACCATAATGAAGAATAGTTAGCCATGATAAATATCTACAAAGCGCCAGCCTGTAAGGACATGGATTCCAGCTTTCATAGATGACAACTCCCAAATAAATTTTGGGGCTAAACAGTATTGGCACTATAAAAATATCAATGCACTTGACTGATTCCAAGAAAGCGATTAGACTATCTGATTGTGGGCAAGGTTGAAAAAAAACCGATAATAGGAATATTGGGCGGTATCTGCTCCGGCAAAAGCACCGTCGCGGGTGAGTTTGCCAAATTGGGCTGCGGGCTTAT
>JBARPZ010000654.1:0-2970 GCA_049643445.1 Sedimentisphaerales bacterium | reverse complement strand
GGGTTTCGAGTATCTCGGCAAGAATGCCAAGAATTTTTTTCTCATTATCATCTTTTGGAACGGGAGGCTTTTCAAGCTCTGAACCACTCTGTCCACCTCCCCTTCCCCTGGATGAACGTTGAGCAAGAGCGTTTGAAAATAAGATTGTTGAGATTCCAATGATAACAGTGCTTACTACGAGGGTGGTGCGTGCGGCGTTTTTCATCTTGAGTTACTCCTTCTTTTTACATGTAGTTTCAGTTATTGCTCGTTTAGTTAAGCAAACATTTCCTCTGATAAGACGTTTTATCCGGTAACAATATTACATGAAATTACCCATTTATTCACCTTTTTCGATTTTTTGCCTTTGAAAGTGGGTTTGATTTGGGTTTGTATTGGGTTTGTATTGGCTTTGATTGGGTTTGAATTGGCTTTGTATTGGGTTTGTATTGGGTTTGTTTTTTCCAATTGACCAAGTGTCCTTTTTGTCATAATCGGTTGTTAATACGTTATTTACGTTCATTTGACTTTTTCGAAAATTGGGTTTGTTTGAACAAAAAGGGCTGATTTGTAAAGCGCTCATGACATTTGTAGAGGTATCTCTACAGTTGTAGAGTGCCTTAGAAACACGTAAGTCCTTTGTTAACCACGGAATAACACGAATTATGAACGCAGATTTCACCCCAGTGAGATAACGTTTCACTATCTCACTGGGCAGGCAGATTTTTAGCCACAAAAATGCACAAAATACACAAAGAAACAGAGTAATAGAGGGAATTTCAAATAACTTGTGCATGAATAGGGCCCTTTCTTACTGATTATTGATATTTAACTTGGGCGACTTGCCCGAATTCGTGCGGTTCTCCACAATATCTCGTATTTCGTATTGTGTATTGCGTATATCGACGTTTGAGGCCAAAAAGACCTGATTCCTTACTTTTAACTTCTCAATTTTACATTCCCCGGTTAGATAACGCTTCGCTATCTCACGGGGCAAGCTCAATTCTATATTGCCGTTTATATTATACCAAACTTGGCCGGCATGTTCAATAAATATATAACTTCTTTTGCAAAAAAGTTAGATACAAAGGCACTAAGGAAAAAAGGAACAGAGTGTGAGCGTATCTCGATACTGGATGCTCGATACTCGAAAAAAGTTTTACCGCGGAGGACGCGGATTACGCGGAGGGTTTTAACCAGCTTGGTGTTCCTGGCAAGTTCTGCTCTAAAAGCAAGCTTTCGACACAGAGTCTTGCCTTCGTCCACAAGGGCATAAGAGCACAAGAACATAAGAGAAAAAAGTGTGTTTTTAGCCATGAATACCCCAAATTTTCAAAACAAAAACTTCGGGATGACGGTCCCGAAATGAGGGCTGAAAAAGAACTGCCCCTCTATAATTGGGCGGAAGTGCGCATTTGATTGAAAATAAGAGCCGTCGCACGTCGCTCGTCGCTCGTTACTCGTTGTTAGAAAAGGAGATAAATTTTTTTATTTTTTTTGTATTTTGTCGTCAGGTATGTGCGCTTTTGATTGATTTTTGGCAAAATTCTTACCTATCTTAACGCGCAAAATGACCATTTTGCTTGTTACCCTGAGCGTAGTCGCAGGGTATCAGGTGTTTTTATAACGCAAAGGAATTTAATTTGTTGATGGGCTGTTTGTGAGGATTTATTTTTGGCTTGACGATCAAAAAGGCGGTGGGCAATATATAATTCATGATTAGATTATTCCAAGACGAAAGCGGAGATTGTAGTTTTTCACCTAATTCCCATTGTAAACATTTTGTTATAACTGTCCTGTCTATTAACCCCTCTAATCTCAACAAGGTAAAAAACCGCTTAAGAAGAAAATTTGCATCTTTTATAAAAATGGGCTGGGAAAAAACCAGGGAATGTAAGGCATTTAATCTCAATAAAGACATAAGATTTGGGGAAAAGGCCATATCCAGCATAATAGACACTTTGGTTACGATACCATCCTTAGAAATAAACTATATTGTTATCAATAAAACACAAATCACAAATAAATCTTTTAGGGGAGCACCTTACGGAACAGCATATAACTATTTTACCGGCGTGCTACTTTCCGAAATAGTTTTTATTGATGGCTTGAGTAATGTTCATTTGATTTACGATAAGAGAAATAAAGAAACGCATCAGAATAAACATTTTCGGGAGTATATAGAAACAAAAATTTTGGGAACAGCCCTTGAAAACAACACAAATGTGAATCTGCTTATCGAAGGATACGAATCTCACCAATGCTACGGGTTACTCGCAGCAGATTACTTCTCCTGGGCTATTTTCCGTAGATTCGAGTATAAAGATAACCATTTTTATAAAATGTTTGAGAAAAGAATAAAACGAAGAAGAGAGTGGTATATATAAATAAAGAGAAGTGTTACTCTGGGGGCGACTGCGATAACACACAGCTTATGTCTCTAAAAAGAAGGCACGCACCACAAAGATTTACTTCACTTCTCTAACATATACTATAACATTTAGTTCGTCCAAATCAAGCAAAAAGTTACAATAAATTTCCTACCACCGATATTCACTTTTAAAAGGCCCCAATTTCCGCCTTCTCTACCTCTAAACCGAGGTTTTCTTGCCTAATTTATGTATTTCGTATTTGTCCTCTCTTCCCAACTTTTCAACTGGACATCCGGCCATCGGATTGGTAAATTGTGGGCTTACAGGACGCAGATAATAGAAAGACGCACCAGATGATAGAAAACCGGCAGGTTCATTTTTTTATATGAAAGGAGATAAGTATGAAGAATGTAATATTTTTGCCATTGATATTTGGACTTTTTTTTGTTGTAGGATGTGAGCCAGCAACGTTTGTAAAGCAGCCAGCAGGTTGGAAAACCATTGAGTTGCGCAACGATATGCAAGAAACATATACCAAGGCTTGGCAAGTTGCTGTAGACACAGTAGCCCGACAGTGGGATGTTGAAATTCTCGACAAAGACAGTGGCTACCTGAGAAC
>JBARPZ010000653.1:0-1636 GCA_049643445.1 Sedimentisphaerales bacterium | reverse complement strand
GCAACGCCGGGGAGAGGCTGCAGATTGGTATGCCCGGCGATACTGATGAGTTTGGCACGCGTCATTATATCCGTATTGACAGGGTAACTTACAGTGATGGTTCACATCCTGAGGATTGTCCCGGCGGTGTTGACCTCTGGCCGACCGAAGCGGACGGGCTTGGCAAATCGCTTTCGCGTAAAGAACCGAATGATTATGGCAATGACGTAATCAATTGGAAAGCGGCCACACCTTCACCCGGCATCGCCAACCCGTAGAATACTATCTAAAAATAGGGCAAGTACTTGCAGGTAAAAGACTCAAAGTAATGAGAGTGTTGGGACTCGAACCCAAGACCTACGGCTTAAAAGTTTATACCGCCGATGATAATTACTCGTCCTAACTACACTTATAGCGGTTGTTTGCAAATCAATAATGATTACCCATTCGTACCCATACTCACTACCGACTCGTAACCGACATGGAACCGAAAGAAAAGTACGTAAAAAGTACGTATCGGGGGAAGACCTGGGAAATATCAAAACGTAGAACAGCTCCAGTCCGCAATGGATTGCTACTTTGAATAAAACAAAAAGGTTACCATTACAGGTCTTGCACTGAACCTTGGATTCGCTGGCAGGCAAGCCTTAATAAATAATGAAGGGTATTCAGATAAGTTTAAGGACGCTATAAAAAGGGCAAAATCAAGAGTTTAGGCTTATTTTGAGGAACAACTGGTCGAAAGCCATGCGGCAGGTTCGATATTCGCTATAAAAAACTTGGGATGGAAGGATAAGCAGGAGTTTGACCATAGGGTCGAAAAAGTCAGCGAATCACTGACTACCGAGGAGATGATAAAGCGTCTCAAAGACCTACAGGATGCAGGAACAGGGATAGATTATAGAAGCATAAATGGCAATAGTGAATAAAGTATTTTCTTAGTCGCCTGACTTTACTTCTAAGCTACGAAAAAGCTGAAAATCCGGCACAAAGAAATTGAGGATTTGGACAAGCGTCTGGAAGCTATAGAAGAACAACGGCTTGATAGTCAAAAGCGTTAGGCTGCCCTCTATAATACTTCAAAAAACGGGGTGGGTATAAGCATAGGTAATAGTAAGTCGGTGAAAGCAAAAAGCCGCTGTCTGCGAGAAGAGGAGAAGCGAAACAGAGGCTAAAAAGTCCTTTTACTTATTTTTACGAGTCAAGCCATGCATTGGTTCAGTAGTAGCGGCCATTAAATAAGTATGAAGGCCATCTGACACACCCCTCAATAGATCCACAAAATGAGAAAACAGTTGACAATTCCAGTTCAAATTTAGTAATCTTAATATATTGGAGTTTTGGGAAGCCTCGTTGAGCAGCATAGATGGCGAATCCACGAGAGGAAAAGCTGGGAAGGGATATGCGTCTTGCTGTTCTGATGGAGTGAAAATCTACAGTTTTTTCGTTGGAGGTTGTTTGAGACGGGTATGAAATACACCGCGGACGAGGATTTTCGATGCATATTGAAAACAATAAAGCATTTTGGTATGTGGCCGAAGCATAGTTATTTTAACTTTTTTTTAAGGAGGACTATCATGTATAAAAAACCGATTTTGTTAATTTGTTTTGTTTTGGTACTGGGTCTGTTTCTGGCGAACACAGCCGAAGCTGTTGA
>JBARPZ010000652.1:0-4311 GCA_049643445.1 Sedimentisphaerales bacterium | reverse complement strand
AATGTATTCCTCATTTGGGTCATTCAGGTTGCCGGTGAACCTTGGATGGTACATAAGCTCGGTGATACGCAGGTTCTCTGCGACCGGGCCGATGGCATATATCGCCTCGTTCAGTGCGCTCCAGGCGCCGCCGTCCAGCACGCGTGCCTTGACGTGTGTACTTTTGGTCAGCGTAATCGGATTGTTGTTATACCAAATTCCGACTGGATTTCCGGTCCAGGGTTGGCGTGGGTCGGAGCCGTTGGTGGTGTAATAGATGTTGCCGGACCCGTTGGGATTATTCATTGTCAGCTCGTCGCCGGTTGAAACCTCGCCGCCGTGCTGATACGAGCCGTTGATATTAAAGACCGGTGAGTCCTTAGCCGGATAGAGGTCCCTGCCTTTCAAGTCATTGAAGACGATCCCGGTTCGCTCCGGGAAGTAGGTATTTAGCAGCCAGTCTCGCTCAAGCAGCCAATGGGGGTCGCGCATATAACGTATATTTGGGTATTTATCTATCTGATTGTCACCCCAGCGTGCCGATTCGCCAACGACAGCACGGTCAACCTCGTTGAGCCGGACAGTGTACAGCGCCGCAGAGCCATCAGGAGTAAGCACACCATCATTGAAGAAGTGCCTGTGCACATGGTCAGCAAAGAGCAGCTCGTACTCGTCGTTTTGACTCAACTGCTGATGGAGTTGGGTAGGGCCACCGCTGTCATACCTGCCGGTTACGTCTTCGTATAGGTTCTCCATCACATGCTCGGCGTCCCAACTATGGTATCGCCACCGACCATCAGGGTCTACATGACTACAGGTGGCATACCAGTTTTGATGAGCCCAGTCCGTATTACCAACATAGAAGTTCGTTATCATGTAATCGATGAAGTTAGGCACATCCAGGTACTGCTGGATTAACAGGTACTGGGAATCAGAAGCAAGCCCATCATTGGCAATGGAAAACATCTGGTTATAGGTGACATTGGAACCGTTAATGACTGTGTAGGAGTTGTGCTTGACAACGTCATAGTCATCATCATCACCACCAAAGTAGGAGGCGGCAAAGTGCTCATCCGGCCGCTCATGCAGCCAATACAATCCCCAGTACAGACCATTTAGATACAAGTGGACATGCCTGCCTTGCGTGCCATAGCCGCCCATGGCATTTTGAATGTCAGATACAAATTGGTCTCTCGCGTATTGGGCAACATCCCGCTGATAGACCGACCGGCCCATAATCCACGGTCGAGTTCCGCGAGCTAAAACACCGCCACCGTATCCCCAGCTGTTATTCATGCGGGCGTCCAAAACAAGAGTATCGAACTGGTCGGTGCCTTCATCGCCAAACACCGGGAACCTGAGTTCAGTCGGTCCATACTCACCCTTGAATTTTAATCTCATAGAGAGTTTGTCCATCTTCCATCTGTCTACACTCGAACCGCCGACAATCATCACTGCGCAATCAATCTGGAAGCCCTCACTGCCGTCGGGCAGGATGAACTCCGCTGAGACTGCCCGTTCGCTGAGCTCTCCCTGTGGGTAAATACCCTGACCACCACTTCCAAACCAGTCGTTGACATCCATCACGAGCGAGAGAGTCGGGACTGCCTTGAGGTCGTCCTTAATGCCGCTGCCGTGAACGCTCACGACTTCAGAGTCCATTCCGTAATCGCCGAAACCAGTGTGCCCCCAGTTTGCAGGGAAACCATCTGGAAGGTTCGGCTGGTGGATAACATCATCGAGAAATATGTAGGTATGCGTCTCGACCGCAGAATCCAGCCAGCCCGGCTTTACAGCAACGGCGCGGAGGACTGTAGTCTTATCAATTTCGAGCGGTGGATCGGTCTGTGGGTTGTAAGGGGTCCCATGGGTTATTGTTGGAAGCGAGCCATCGAGAGTGTAAAGAATCTCGGCGCCTTTCGTCCCATTAGACAACGTCAAGGCAATATACCAATCCGGCGGGCCGGTATAAAAAGTCCGCTTGGTGCTGAGCCAGACATCTGAGACAACTCCCATCGCACCTGTAACGTTGAATGTGCCCGGTGTAGATGTTGTGAAGTACTGCGGTGTCGCCAGGATCTTCGCTACGACCAACTCGGGCAGAATAAGAAACTCACCATCATTCTTGCTGTCATTGAGCCCGTGGACCGCCAAAACGTTCACGCCGGATCTTAGTAGGTGTAAGTAGGCCAGAAGGTTGATCTCCTCGAAGACCGAAGAATCCTCAATCGGACGGTCGGACAAAGATGTTGAATTCCAGGGCAATAAGCCGGGCGCGTTTCCCTTCGCAATGTACTGGCCGTTGAGATACGCAACGAAGCCATCCTCGTACTTCATTCGCAACATCAGCGTTTCGAAAAGGGCAGGGTCAATCTCTCCGAGGTCAAATTCAATACGTATCCACAGCGAGGCATTAACATTTAGCATCTGCTGCACATCAGTGCCAACCCCACTTCCGAAGCCGAGACTGGTTGGTCCCGTATCCCAGGTTGAATCATCAAACTCGACATCAGTCCAATCAGTACCCAGACCCGCATCGTCGCTGGTTGGCACGTAATAGTAAGCGGTCGCGCCTGTTGGCACGAGCTTCGTGGCGTGCTGCGCCATACCATATGAGACGTTGGTCAACTGTTGAGGGTATTCCGGAATGTATTGGTGGGCGATGGTATTACCATCATCAGCTACCAGCGCCAGATAATCTCCGTCCTTGTCGAGTTCGAAGTTGGTGTGATAGTGACCATTAGGGTCAAGATATGGGTAATTCAGCGGGTTTTCCTCGAACGTCTTCTGCGAGGCAAAGACGATCAGGAACTCACCAGGCTTAACCTGGAGACCGTTCGGGAATTGCCACTTGGTCAGGTCGTTTTTATTGTCGGTCAGGTACCAGCCATCCAGATTAACAGTTGTGTCCGTCGGATTGTAAATCTCAATCCAGTCGGACGAATCGCCGTTTCCATCCAGCAGCTCGTTCGGGTCAAATGGTGGCTGGCTGGCGTTGCTCGCCATAAATTCGTTAATGACTATGTGGGGGTCTACTTTCTGCCAATTGTTTGCCAGCAGGGTAAAATCGGCCATATTTACCCCATTAGCGCCATTCAGGTCGGCAATGCAATCAAGGGTAAGGCAGTACGGAGCCAACCACTGCCAGGCAAAAGCCTGAACGTCTTTGAAATCAACTACATGGTCTGCATTCAGATCGCCTACGAGTTGGGATTGAGCACCAGTGGAAACTGCCCAAAATGCTATCAATACCAGCGATAGCAAATAGGTTTTCGCATATCTGAGCATCCCAAACTTCCTTCCTCACCGATGTTTTAGGCCACTGGCCGTGTTTTGACCTTTGAGGGTGCCCATTCTGCGACTTTTTGCAGGGGCCCCTATAGCTTGTGGCTAAGCCACGAGTGGCTCGGCCAATTGCGGCCCTTGGACAGCCAAAAACGCATGAATATACTATACTGATTATAACATTTATGTGACATCGTTGTCAATAGCTATCCGCCAAATACGCTACTTTAAAACGAAGGAATCAACCTCTTTACGCTCAATCTTGTCACGGGGTTCTCATATTTCCCAAATCTGTCAGGGTATGCGGAGGGCCTTTGGCAAAATCGGGCGTTTGGATATGGCCTCCGAATACGAAGTGAATACAATAGCAAAATGAGGCGATTTTCAGGAAAGAAATCTAATGTTTCATAAACAGATTGCCCGGCAACTGCTTTATCAGGCCCTTGAGTCGGAGCGATATCAGGCCGGCGTTTATACTGCCCGGCGCTAAATCGGTCTCGGCGATTATCTGGTCTATGTGGGATGGCTCTTTACTTAGATAATCGTAAATCGTTTTTTCAGAACCACTTAGATTCAATTGGCTCGCATCAAATAATGGCGTTTCGACCTTTTCAGAGGCCTTTGCCGCCGCTGCGGTTACATGGGTTTGTAGTTGTTGGCCGATGTAGCCGAGGGCTTCCATCACATCTTCGACGGATTCGATTAGCTTTGCTCCCTGTTTTATCAACTGATGAGAACCCCTGCTCAATGGCGAATCAATTTTGCCCGGTACAGCCATTACCTCACGATTATTTTCCATCGCGGCCCGTGCGGTAATCAGCGCTCCTGAACGTGAGCCGGCCTCGACAACAATCGTGCCCAGTGATAGCCCGGATATTATTCTGTTGCGAGGCGGAAAGTTCTCCGACAGCGGCTCGTACTGCAGCGGCAATTCGCTGATGCAGGCGCCTGATTCAGTAATAAGATCAAAAAGCTTTTTGTTCTCCGGCGGGTAGATATTTGCAAGGCCGCAGCCCTGCACCGCGATCGTGCGTCCATTTGCTGATA
>JBARPZ010000651.1:0-3074 GCA_049643445.1 Sedimentisphaerales bacterium | reverse complement strand
GTGAAGGTGACACTTCGGGCGGACACGTCGTTGACGATGGTGTAGCCTGCAACCGCGTCGAGGGCTTCTTCAGGCTTTATGAATTTAGCCGACTTGCCGATTATGACGGCGAGCTCGATTTCATAATCTACCTGTTTGCTGTAAGCCGGCCAGGGTATTTGCTCATCGGGGCCGGTTACGACTGTCGGCGGCATAATGAAAGGCCTCGGTACAGTCGTTCCGCGTGGTGAATCGGAGAGTCCAAGCGCACGCCCCGCTTCTTTGATGTGCTCACTGTAGTTTCCAGCAAGCGCGATTACTTTGCCCGGCCGGGGGATGGGGGCAAGGAGTTTGACCGAATCGAGCGGTGTGAAAATATCGGCCGATTCCGCCAGCTCGGTGAGCTTTGTAAGGCAGGCCGGACCTCTGGTCAGGATTTCCTTTATGCTGCGCGGCGGATTTGGGCCCGGCCAGACCGATGGAATGTCGATTAGGGCGTCGTCGGTCAGGGATCCAATCGAAATCGAGTCCATTCTGGAGTAGGTCACTAATTTCATTTGTTCACCTTATAATGTTACTGCATTGATTTGCTGCGGTTATGGTAACAAAAAATTACTTGCTTTTGCAGGAGAAAAAGTTTTTAATGTGATTTGGACACAGCAGGTGTACAAAAGAATTGCGGCTGCAAAAGGACGTAAGGCAGGCAAGAAAGTGGATTCCTGCACCCCTGTCGGGGGCGGGGACCGGTTGCGGCGGGAATGAGAAGTTGGCGATTTGCTATAAATTGGCAGAGATAGACGATTATACTTGGGGAATCATAGAATGACTGTAAGGGAGTTTTGGACGAGAACAAAATCGAAGACCAGTACCTGGCTTCATGCACATAAACCGACGAAGGTTGGAAAGTTCCGGCCGCAGGTAAATGGGGAAGGTCTAATCAGCGCAAACGGTGATTCGGCTGGGAGTGCATCCCGGCCCGTCGAGATGCAAAGCGATAAGGTTTTAGTAAAAACGGTACCGCCGATAGACAAACAACAGTCGCTTGAAAAACTTCAGGTCGGTTTCGATAAACTCATTGAGCAATTGCAGGGCATCAACCTGCATCTGAACCGTCAGGTTAGCCAGAATGAAGATTTGATGAGCCGAATCGAACAACTGCCGAAATTACTGGAAAGCTTTCCGGATTTGGTGCAGAATCAAAAGCAGATAACGGAGGGATTGGTCGAGCAGATAAAAGCGGCAATCGCCAAAGACCAGCAGTTTGTAGATACCGTTGAGAAGATACCTATTGAGACGGCCAAGCAAACCGATGCCCTGGTCGATATTGACCATCAGCTTTCCGCCGCTGCCGATACCGATGTGCAAATGGCGGAGAGCTTCAATAAGTTTAACGAGGCATTAGATAAACTCAACCAAAGGACTGTCAGCCAAACGGACAGCATCGTCCAAATGAGCAGGACCTTTGCAACGAGCGATAGATACCTCAAATATATCCTTTCCAAGCAAAACAGGCGCTTTATGTGGGTGTTTATAGCCGCTATAGGTGTGTGCGTGATGGCGATATTGATACTGACGGGAATCGTTATTTTTCTCAGATCGGGATAACAGGATTTTTTAGACAGAAGACGAAGGGCAGAGGACGGGGGACAAAAGACGGACGACGGAGGGAAACTTCGTATCTTGTGAAGTGTGAAGTGCATTTCGAGGAAAAATCAAATATTCAAAATCCAAATGTTCAAAATGGATTCCCGCTATCCGTCTGAGCGGGCACAGGCTGCGACATAGGGAAATGCAAATGGGCGTGAGATAATCGGCTTCGAGGGTTGCTGTAGAAACGCAAAAAGCCGGTAACAGAAAAATCCGGATTGGTAAAAATAATTGTTTTCGTCTGAGGGTGGGTCGTAAACAGCAGGAATTCGAGATTTTTGAGGGAGGTTATTAACGGCGATATTAATACTGATAACGCGTTTTATGGGGACACTTTTGTTAGAGACGGCAGTGGTATAGAGGCATATCTATGACGATTAAAGCTGGATATTTTATTAATGTTATATTCAAGAAACTGAAAACGATAGTCCGAGTAATGTTTATAACGTGACGTTCATAGTTGGCAGTTTATATTGTTTTGATTAGGAGAGTCACAGATGCGCTTTTTGGAAGAAATCAAAAGATGGTTGGGTGAGGTTACAGAGATAGCTCTGTTGCTGGTTGCCATTGGCATCATCGCCGAGATCCTGTTTGGCAGCACGGTCTCTTTCTTTGGCGGCATTATTCCGAACCTGACCACGTTGCTTAATACTCTTGGCGACAACGGGCTTGTCGGATTGATCGCTTTGAGTATTATACTTTGGCTGTTCTATAGGAAGAGTGCCCCAGCCCCCCAACATTAGCCTATTTGCTGTGTTGTGCTCAAAGAAGGAACTTCTGTTTAGCGCAGGTCATCACGTATGTTGCTTGATGTGTGTAACTACCTGAAATAGAGGGGCGTCGTTCCTGGTAGCTTAATTAGTGCCAGTGCCCCTCAAGACGACGAGTATCCCTAATAGCGTGAGCACGAGAAGCGCGGCCCTGAGTACACGCATAAGCTGTGTTCTGGGCTCGACAAAGCGCCACACAAACTGACAAAGCGTAACAACAAGTGTTATGCGTAAGACAAAGGATATAATACCTCCAGCCATAGAGGTATTATATCCTATTTTGCCAGGCCAAGTCAAGGGTAAACTGCCTATTTTAACGGGAAATATTCCTCATTTCCACCCGGCAGTGACCATTATTCGAAGAATAAATATGTTCTAACAGACACAAACTTTTACGAATTCACACATTTTTTGATAGATTTAGAGTCCCCATTTTAGATTAGTCATTTTAATCATGCCTGTCTGAGAGAGCGTTACGTTGATTGAAGAAGCAGTTTAAGTAAAAATTTTTATAATGGTTGTACATTTAAATTTCTTTTACTTGAAGGTCGTGAGGCAATCTGTTAAAAGGACAATAAGATTGCTCTTTGAAAAGGACATAACCTGACTGCAGGTCCGAAAGCTCTTTGCTTTCGGATAAATAAACGGGAACGCGGTTCAAAGCCGCGACGGTCGCGC
>JBARPZ010000650.1:0-14865 GCA_049643445.1 Sedimentisphaerales bacterium | reverse complement strand
GCTAACAAAAAAAAGATAGGGACCTTCTGGCAGCCGAATACTGAAATGATAATAGCATGCAAGCCGGATTTGGTGGTTACGCTGTGGTTCGAGCAGCACAAAGCCGTTGCAGATAGCTTAAAAAGACTGGGCTATCGGATTCTGACTCTAAAGATAGAGAAGATTGACGAGCTTTTAACAGCGATTCAAAAAATCGGCACCGCAACTGGCTGTAAGGCGAATGCCGACCAATTGGTAAAAAATATCAACAGTCAACTAAATGATTTGCAATTGAAATTAGGTTCGGCTAATAAAGTCAAGGTCTTGTGGGTTGTTCAGGCCGAACCTTTACGTGTGGCCGGCAGAAATACATTTATAAACGAATTGATTGAGCTGGCTGGTGGAGAAAATGCTATCGGCAATACCCTTCAACAGTATCCGCCTATAGGAACCGAAGAGATTCTTACCTGTGGCGCCGAGACAATAATCCAGTCGGCGATGGGAAAAAGCAATCTAATTGAGCAGCAAAAGGCCGCAGAGAAATTTTGGGGTAAGTGGGAACATTTGCCGGCTGTCAAAAATAACAGGATTTACGTTGTAAAACCGGATACCGTCACAAGATTAGGACCAAGATTATGCCAGGGCGTAGAATTGATTGCTCGGTACTTACACCCGGATATCTTCGCAAAGAAACAAAATGCAGCACAGCAGGTCAGATAAATCGATGGCTGAAATGCTAACATCAGGAAAATTGGCAGTTAGAGTTGCAATCTGTTTGGCAGTGCTGGGCGTGGTAATGTGCCTGTGTGCTGTAGTTGGAACACAAAAGATTTCTCTACAAAAGGTCTTCGCCGGTCCTGGTGAGGTTGCGGGCGAGAATATAGATTACGAAATTTTTGTCGGTGTCAGATTACCGCGAGTGATTTTGGCTGCTTTAGTGGGAGCAGCCCTGGCCTGTTCTGGCGTCATTTTGCAGGCGATTTTACGAAATCCGCTGGCCGATCCCTATATTCTCGGAATATCCAGCGGTGCAGGACTGGGAGTCATTACGGCGGTTATATCCGGTATCACCTGGAGTTTCTGGGGTGGTTCACCAATGGCGGTTTTTGCAGTTGCTGGAGCGCTTGGGACAGTTTGGCTGGTCTGGTACATCGGACGTTTTACGGGGAAATCACAGGTAACAAGCCTGCTGCTGGCCGGCGTGGTAATTAATGCCTTCTTTTCCGCGGTGATTATGTTCTTAACGTCAATCGCAAAAAGCGATCAGTTACGTTTGACAATATACTGGCTGATGGGCAACATAACAGAAAAAAGCTTTTCTGTACTGGGTGTTAGCGCAGGTTGTATCCTCGCAGGAATATTCGCCTTATTTTGCATTTCTCACAGGCTAAACGTTCTGACCTTAGGGGAAGAGGAGGCAAAGGGGCTTGGCGTTGATACAACAAGAACCAGGGTAGTTGCTTTCGGCTTTGCAGCTTTTATAACCGCTATTGCGGTTAGTTTAAGCGGGCTTGTGGGTTTTGTAGGTCTTATCATCCCTCACGGAGTTCGGCTGATATTCGGGCCCGACCATCGTCAACTGCTGCCCGTCAGCGGGATAATCGGGAGCATATTTTTGGTTATCGCCGATACGCTCGCCCGGACAATTTTCGGCCAGGAGCAACTTCCGGTGGGTGTGATTACAGCTATTGCCGGCGGGCCATTTTTCCTGATCTTGCTCGCAAAATACAGCAGAAAAGTAAGCTGGCTAAAATGAGTGGTATTATAAAGGTAGAAAATCTAAGTTTCGGCTACAGGTCGCAAGAGGCGATATTAAAAGAAATCAGCTTCGAGGTAACCCCGGGAACATTTCTGGCGATAGCAGGTCCAAACGGGGCTGGTAAAACAACGTTGCTCAATCTTCTTTGTGGACTACTTTCAGCCAAAGCCGGTTCCATAAACATCGATACAGCCCCTATAGAAACATATTCAGTCAAAGAACTTGCACAAAAGATTGCTGTCGTTCGCCAGGAATTTGTTCCAGTATTTGACTTCACGGTGGCCCAGGTCGTCTCGATGGCAAGAACACCATATTTGGGTACGTTTGGATTTGAGAGTCAAGCCGATAAGAAGTTTATAAACGAAGCACTGGAAATGACCGATACGTCCCAGTTCAGCTCACGACCACTGGCAGAGTTGAGCGGAGGCGAGCGGCAGCGGGTTTTTATTGCAAGGGCACTTGCACAAAATACCCCCCTTTTACTCCTGGATGAACCGACGGCCTTCCTGGACTTAAAACATCAGGTTGGCATATATGATTTGCTCAAAGCCATGCAGCTTGAAAAAGGTAAAACAATTGTCTCTGTAACACACGATATCAACCTGGGGGCCCAATACGCAGACGTTACCCTGCTCCTTGGTGCCGACAGCAGTTACCAGTATGGCTCTGCAACAGATGTTTTTTCAGCCGAACAGATCGAAAGAGTCTTTGGCGTCAGGGGATTTACAGGTAGGATTGACCATGAAAAATTCTTCATTCCTTTGGGCAAATTTGCAAAAGACAGCAGCCAAATCGACCGAAAACCGGGCAGCAGTGGGTAGCAACGGCCGCAACGCCGCTGGCTGTATCTACTTGTAATATAAGTAGTTACGATTGCTTGTGGCGACTTTTCCTGCAAGATTTGACCGTTCTAACGATACTTTACTATGACAATTAGTGCTGCGATTTTGGGTAAAATAAATACTATGCAGTAGATATGTTAATATGCTATAATTATAGTTTCTGTAAACCTGGAGAAAAGGCATAGCAGTAGTAAGAAAGGTATAGTAAGAAGTGGCAAAGAAACGCAAAAAGACAACCAGGAAAAAAGCCAGCCCAACTCGGACAAAGAAAAGTCGCTTGGGTGCCGCTGCTATTGAGCATTTCAAGCAATTGTTATTGCAGAAACGCCGAGAGATTATCTCCAATGTAAACGAGATGAAAGACGAGGCCCTTAAGCAATCCCGGATGGATGCAAGCGGAGACCTGTCAAGTATGCCAATCCACATGGCTGACATCGGCACCGATAACTACGAGCAGGAATTTGCTTTGGGATTGATGGATAGTGAGAGGAAAATTTTAAGAGAAACCGATGATGCCTTGCAGCGTATTGAGGAGGGAACTTATGGCATTTGCGAAAGTACCGGCAAACAAATACGCAAGGCCCGGCTTGAGGCCCAGCCCTGGGCCAGATATTGTGTTGAATATGCCCGAAAGTTGGAACAAGGCCTTGTCAAAGAGCAGGAAGAGCCAACGCCAGAGCTGCAAGAATCTGAAAGTGAGGATGAATCAGAGGAATAATCCTTTAAGAGCTAAAGTTAGCTTTGGCTTGTTCAATCAAATAATCATCATACCGGAAAAAGTTCAGCAACCTTTTTTTCACATCCGCCTCATCAATTTTATCGCCTGGCAACGGCGGGCAAAATATATTTTATTTTGCTCTCAAAAAGGGTAAACTAACACACCAGTATGAAACACAAATGTCCAATCTGCCATAAGACTATTAAAGCAAAACCTGAAGAGAAATCCGAAGAAACAAAGTTTTATCCCTTTTGCTCCCGTCGATGTAAGCTTGTTGATCTGGGTGTCTGGCTGGACGCTGAGTATAAGATATCGCAGTCACAGGAGGCCGGCGATCCGTACAATACCGGCCAGGATGGACTGTAGGATAAGAAGTAAAGGAGAAATCGCCAAAAAAACTGTTGAAACCGACAAATAACAATTATATATTTAATCTTCCTTTATGGAGGTTAAAAACAGAACGATAACAGGCCTTTTTGAAAGGACACAAAATGGGCGACGAAAAAGATTCCTCTAATGTATGTAAAAATATTCTATTTCTGAAAATATTCCAAACTTTCCGCATGGCCATACAGCCAAGCAAATTGATTATTGCCTTTTTGGCAGTGACCAGCATATGCCTTGCGGGCTGGATTATGGACTTTAGCGATACAGTTGTTGCTGAAAAAGATTCACAAGGCAAAGTTATACGGACAGAGCTTCAAATCTATATGACCATGCCGAACCAGTTAAAAGCATACATTACAACTACCGGCAAAAGGGGTGAGCGCGCAGGGGTATTCTCCACGCTTTGGCGTTTTGGTTCAAAAAAGTTTCACAACGCATTAGATCGCCTGTTTGCATTCGACCTGCCCGACGTGGCGGCAAATATCAGGGATTGTTTTAAAGCGGTTACATGGGCAGTTAAAGAGCATTTGCTTTACTGCATCATATTATTTTTGATACAACTTGTTGCGATTTCCATCGCTGGTGGAGCCATCTGTCGCATTTCAGCCCTTCAATTCGCCCGGGATGAGAAACCCGGCCTGACCGAGGCGCTGCGTTTCAGTATAAATAAATTCACGAGTTTCGTAACATCGCCTTTGTTACCGATGGTCATAATTATCATCATAGGTCTGTTCATCTTCCTTTTGGGACTGATTGGCAATATTCGATGGGCCGGTGAGCTGATAATGGCTATCTTTATGCTGTTGGCTTTGATTGCCGGCGCCTTTATAGCGGTCGCTTCGATAGGAACAGTTGCAGGATTTAGCCTGATGTTTCCTGCCGTGGCGTATGATGGTTCAGACTGTTTAGACACGATAAACCGTTCTTTCAGTTATGTGTATGCAAAACCGTGGCGGATGGGCTTTTATACCGCGATAGCCGCCGTTTATGGTTCTCTTTGTTATATATTCGTTCGATTCTTTGCCTTTTTGCTGCTCTGGTGTACCCATCTGTTTTTACAGCTTGGACTCAACGACAAGAAGCTTGCAGCGATCTGGCCGGGACCAACCTTTACGAAACTGGTCGATACGCCGGATTTGGCAGCAGCTAACTGGTCGGTACAAATCGCAGGCGTCATCGTATATCTGCTCTTATTGGCTGTTGTCGCATTGTTAGTTTCTTTTATAATAAGTTTCTACTTCTCAGCCAATACCATAATCTATTCGCTGATGCGCAAAAAAGTTGATAATACCGCCTTGGAGGACGTTTATTCACCTTTCGAGGAAGTCGAAATTGAGCCGACAGTTTTCGAGCAAGGCGATACTGAGCCGATAGTAACCGAATCTGAGCCGGAAAAAGCGAAGCGAAAGTCTAAGGCCAAAAAGCAGCCGGAGCCCGAAACAGAACCGGATGAATCGTCTTCGAAAGAGCAATAGAAGTGGCTTTTTACACAAATCGTTAAGCAAGTGTATCTTAAAGACAGCATGTGATTGCGCAATTTCTTGAAATCTGCCTTGGGGCCCCCATTTCTAACAAGAGTGCTAATAGTTCAATATAGGTCATGGTGAACTTCTTGTTCTTGAGTTTTTCCCACTCTCGGCGTAAAATAGATTTTTTCGGAAACTGCTATTTTTCATAAAACCGGAGCACAAGCCTACAAATGGCACAATTCAAGCTCAATAATGAGTATAAGCCCGCCGGTGACCAGCCGGATGCTATAAACCGGCTCGTGGGAGGTCTGCGCACGGGCACCAAATTCCAAACACTTATGGGCGTGACAGGCAGCGGCAAAACGTTCACAATGGCAAACGTCATAGCTCAGTTTAATTTGCCGGTACTCGTCATATCCCACAACAAGACATTGGCCGCTCAGCTTTATGAGGAATTCAAGGAGCTGTTTCCCGAAAATGCTGTCGAGTATTTTGTCAGCTATTATGATTACTACCAGCCCGAAGCGTATATCCCGCAGCGGGATATATACATAGAAAAGGACGCCTCCAAGAATGCTGACCTTGACCGGCTCCGGCTTTCCACGACGACAAGTCTGTCAACAAGAGATGATGTGATTATCGTTGCTTCCGTCTCCAGTATTTTCGGCCTCGGCTCGCCTGAAGACTATAAGGCTTCTGTGGTCGCGGTCCGAACGGGCGATTCTCTCCAGAGAAATGACCTGCTCGGCAGATTGGCGGATATCCAATACACCAGAAACGATTTCGATTTCCAGAGGGGGACATTCAGGGTCCGCGGCGATGTGGTCGAGCTATATCCTTCTTACGAATCTTTTGCAATCCGTTTCGAATTCTTCGGCGATAACATCGAGAAGATAAGCTACATAAACCCTATATCTGCCCAGACCCTGGCCGACGAGGAACAGGTTTTTATATATCCGGCCCAGCACTACATCATGCCCGGCCACAGAATTGACTCTGCCGTGGCGGGCATAAAGGCCGAGCTAAAACAGCGACTGCAGGAACTTAGGCAGGAGGGTAAACTCCTGGAAGCCCAGCGGCTGCAGGCCCGAACGATGTATGATATCGAGATGATAGAGGAAGTCGGCTATTGCAGCGGGATTGAGAATTACGCCAGGCACCTGTCTGGATTGCCCGCCGGATCCAGACCTTACACGCTGATTGACTATTTCCCGAAAGATTTCCTTTTATTTATAGACGAATCCCACGCAACCATTCCGCAAATTCGGGCAATGTGGGCCGGTGACAGAAGCAGAAAAACAGTACTGGTTGAACACGGATTTAGATTACCCAGCGCGCTGGACAACAGGCCTCTGCGTTTCGAAGAGTTTCAGGAGAACTGGTCCAAAGTCATTTTTGTCTCTGCGACGCCTTCACCGTTCGAGCTGGAACTATGTCATAATGAGGTTGTCGAGCAAATCATAAGGCCTACCGGATTAGTGGACCCTGATATCTTCGTACACCCGGCCGGAAATCAGGTGCCGCATCTTCTCGATGAAATCGCCAAACGAGTTCAGGCCAAAGAGCGAATGCTCGTTACTACCCTGACGAAAAGAATGGCCGAAAACCTGGCTGGTTTCATAACTAAAAAAGGCTTCAAATGCCGTTATCTGCACAGCGAAATCAATACCCTCGAAAGAATTGAAATACTCAGGGACTTACGCAAAGGCCGGTTCGATGTTCTTGTGGGAGTAAACCTGCTGCGGGAAGGTCTGGATTTACCGGAGGTCTCAGCCGTCGCAATTCTTGATGCGGACAAGGAGGGTTTTCTGCGAAGTCATACATCGTTGATACAAACAATCGGCAGGACCGCCAGAAACATAAACGCCACTGTCTTTTTGTATGGCGATAAGGTCACCAAATCGATGCAAAAAGCTATTGACGAAACAGACAGACGCCGAAAAATCCAGTTAAAATACAATAAAGAACACAATATTAAGCCCGAAACGATAATAAAGGAAATCCGCAAAAGCCTGACCCAGCAGATAAAAGCCAGGCAAATTGCCCGCCAGGCGATCCATTTCAGCGACCGTGAATATGAAAAAGTTGAGCTGGCCGGCCAGATTGAGAAAGAAATGCTTGAGGCGGCACAAGCCCTGGACTTCGAGCGGGCGGCCTTCTTGCGGGATCAGCTAAGAGAATTGAAAGAGCTGCCGGAATTTGTTCTCGTCGAGTCAAGCAAAAAGAAGAGTGACCATTTAGCCGCAAAGAAGCATAAACCCCGTGCTTAATATGTTACAGATGAAGCACCATTTGTAGCATATAAAGCGTGATATGTCACAAATGAAGACTTACCAGTCGAAAAGTAAATTAGCCACAATTAATCAAACAGCCGAAGGGAGAAGAACTCGAATACCGCATCATCGCCGTAAACAAGGCAGGCGAAGGCCAGCCGAGTAACACCATGATGGTTGTTTTATAAATCCTGACTTGTGGATCATATTGTTTATACGTATAATAAGCCCTGTTCGGCTTCTTATACGCCACTGTATAATTCAGAATTTAGGCAAGAGAAATTGAAATGAAATTTACCCTGTATTTTCTTTATACAAGAAATCGGGCGGATCGTTCGTGTATCAAAGAAGAATGGATTCGCAATGCCATAGATAAACCCTTAAGAACAGAGGTTCAGAAAGACGGCAGAATTCGAAAATGGATATATGTAAAAGAAGTCGATAAATATTTGCGGGTTATTCTGCTCTCGGACGGTGTAACTGTACACAATGCGTTCTTGGATCGAAGTTTTCAGGAGTAATGTTATGAAGATCAAATACTTTACAGATACGGATACTGCTGTGATGGAGTTTTCAGGCCATCAGGTGGCACAGACCAAAGAGATAAACGAGAACATATACGTTGATTTGGACGCGGAAGGCAATCTCGTGAGCATGACTATCGAACATGCGGGCAAGCAGGCAAATATAGCAGAGATAGCTTATCAACAAATTGAAAACAAGACCGACTGAACAGCAGATAGTCGGTCTTTTATCCCGGCGAAGGCGAATAAAATTCGTTAGAATAGTCCTTGGGACTCCCCAGGAGAGCTTATAGAAAGCGTTTGATTCAGTTTCCGTTATACCAAAAGTGGACGCGCCTTTCCTGCCATGATTTTGTCGATATCCACGAAATCAGTTGACTTTTCCATTAATGCGACTTGCTTTATGCAAAAGTAGGCTTTAGCTATGAAAAAGTAAGTGTGATATGCCATATATTAAGTTTAATCTTGTGGCACGGGCATCCTGCCCGTGTGTAATAAATAGGGCTTAATATGTCGCAGAAGAAGAGTGATATGTCGCAGATGAAGCTTTACCTGTCGCAAAGTAAGGCACTCTAACAAAACCAAATTTGTCATTCCGAGCGCAGCCGAGGAATCTATTCAAATAATCCCGCGAAGCGGCTCCTCATTTTGAAGGCAGATTATGCTTGTTTTAACGGTCTTTATCTGTTATTATGAAAAAGAAGTTGAGAGTTTGCGTTAGTGATCTGCTCTTAATAACAATTTTTTAGGAGGTAGAGTCATGAGAAGATTTTCATCGATTATCTTATGCAGTATCGTCCTTGCTTTATTCAACGAAAGTGTGGTTGCGGGTCTTGAGCTTTTCACTTTAGGTTGGCGCGGGGATTACGTAAGGTTTGATGCCCATACTGGTGAAGTAAATGCTGTACTTTTGGGTCAGCCGGGACGCCCTGGGGGTATAGCTGAATCGTCAGAGGGTGAGTTCTATACCATTACCTACGGTGATACTGGCGGGCCAAAGGGGCTTTATGAAGTAGACCCTATAACAGGTGTACATGAGTACGTTTGTCGCACTTCCAATGTATATGAGATATTTGGTATTGCATTCTCCCCTTCAGGGATTCTGTATGCGTGTGAATTTCTTGTTGCGGGGCGGAACTATATGGGTACAATAGATACCAAAACGGGGCAGTTTGTACGGATAGGTAAGATCACAGGAGACACAGACGCGCTGTCCTGTTTAGATTTTCGGCCTAACACCGAAAGTTTGTACGGTAGTAGAGGAGACGGTATTTACTCGATCAATCTGGCTACGCTCGTTACCAACCTTGTTGTGGATTCTGACAATCTAAATTTTGGCCATATTTTAGGTTTTACTTTCTTTACAGAAGACTGGCTTTATGTTTCGGGCGTTTACCCCCCAATCCAACACCCTGACTATAACTACGGCATTGCTTTGTATGATTTCGTGGAGGGCAGAATATTGTATGAAGTAGCTCTTCCAGGTCTTGTATATCAGGAAACGCCACTTGGTTGTATTGCAGTTGTCCCTGAACCACCTCGTATCCTCGAAGTTGCTGTTGACATTAAACCTAAGAGTTGTCCAAATCCTGTTAATGTCAAAAGCTCCGGTGTGCTGCCGGTAGCAATTTTAGGGACGGTCGATTACGATGTAACCACAATCGACCCAACATCAATCCGGCTAACTGGTGTTGAGCCGCTCCGCAGCGTCTATGAGGATGTAGCTACTCCGGTATCGGATAATAACGACTGCAACTGTATCACAGAAGGCCCCGATGGTTTCCTTGACCTTAACCTGAAATTCGAGACTCAAAAAATTGTAGAGGCCGTTGGTGACGTCAACGATGGTGATGAATTGCAACTGGAGCTTATAGGTGTGTTATTCGATGAGACACCCATAGAGGGAGCCGATTGTATCCTGATTCGTGGAAGACATAAGCCCATAAACCCAGCGGATATTAACAAAGATGGCGTGGTTAACGCTGCCGATTTTGTCATATTTGCACAAAACTGGCTGCAATCAAGCATTGTAGACGAATAACCGGCCACGCTCTTACTGCCCGACTTTGATGATTTAGCTTTAAAAGGTAAATTAAAGGCGTCCGCCTGCACCCTCAGGTGGTTCATTTTTTCCCTGTTCCATGAGATCCTTGAATTAATTGGTCTATTTCTGTTCTCTGTGCCCTCTGTGGAAATTTTCTTAAAAATAGTTCGATTTTCATTGAACATTCAGTATTAGTTTGGTATAATTATAATCGCCATAGAAATGGCAGGTATTTTGCGGAGAACCGCACGAGTCGGGCAAGATAGCCCACGTTTTCGTATCAGTAGATACACGCCAAAAAGCATTATTTTGCATCATAAATGCTATTATTTGAACATTTTGGTGTATTAATGACAAATAAACACTTATTTCGCCGGCTTCTTAAAAAGGCCATTTTGATGGCCTTGTGCGCGAAGGTAAGTCTCTGCGTCAAAGCATGCCCTGAGCGAAGTCGAATGGGCTCGCTTTTAGAGCAGAGTTTGCCGAGAACACCAAGCCGGCCAAAAACCTGCCTGCCCCATGAGATAGCGCAGCGTTATCTCTTCGGGGTGATCTCAGTGGCCAAAAATCTGTTTACCCCGTTAGAAACATGCTTCTGTTTTCTAATGGGGTGTAATCCGCGATTAATAAACGACTTACGAAGTACGAAAGATTACGTACGAAAAAATAACCTTTTTATGCAAAACATAGCCAATTTCCAAAAAGTCAAGTTGAACGTAAATGAAGTATTAACAAAGGATTACGAGCAATTGGACACTTGGTCAATTGGTAAATCAAAGCCAATTCAAAGCCAATCAAAGCCAATTAAAGCCAATATTATGCCAAAACAAAGCCAATCAAAGCCAATTTCAAAGGCAAAAAAATGCTCCTCTCCACCTTTATGCTGTGGGATATATAAGGAAAAAATGTTATTCTGTAACCGTTTAACTAAGAAATATCAGATTGATTAGCCACTTAATAGCTACGGAAAAAGTGAAATGAAAAAACTGGACATTGCAAAAGTACAGCAAATTATCCAAATGGCAATCGAAGAAGACCTTGGTCGAGGTGATATGACGAGTGAGCTTCTCTTTAAAGAGGATACTATCGCCAAATCGAATATCATATCGCGAGAGGAAATAGTCGTATGCGGAATGGACATCGCCAGAGAAATCCTCAAGCAATACGATAAAAGACTCAAGCTAAAGGTATATGTCGATGATGGTGGTTCGGCTTACGTCGGATGCAAACTCGCTACAATCGACGGCCCCTTGCGCTCCACATTAAGTGCCGAACGGGTTATGCTAAACTTTATGCAGAGACTTAGCGGTATAGCTACGACAACACGCAAATATGTACGTGCCATTCAGGGGACAAAAGCAAGGATTTACGATACGAGAAAAACAATGCCCGGCTGGAGAATCCTCGAAAAATACGCCGTTCGATGTGGCGGCGGATACAATCACCGTTTGGGATTATATGACGGTATCCTGATTAAAGATAATCATCTGGCGCAGCTCGGTAGAAATTTCTACCCGAAACTGAATAAAATAATCCAACAAGCTAAGAAGGTCAAAGGCGCCAAATTCATCGCTGTAGAAGTCGACCACGTCGATGACCAGCTTAACCACGTGTTGAAAATTCCGGATATTGATATTGTGCTGCTCGACAATATGGGCCAGTGGCAGTTAAAACATGCTGTGGACATGCGGAATGAAATGTGCGGCAAAGGCAAAAAACCCCTCCTCGAGGCCTCAGGCAACATAACGTTAAGCAGTGTTTCAGCTATCGCCCAATGCGGCATCGATAGAATAGCTATAGGTGCAATCACTCATTCGGCAAGGGCCGTTGACATTGGGCTCGACAGGTAACTTATGGCTTGCCCGAAAACAGACCAACTGGACCCTGACCGAATAAAGGCAAATCTGAAAACCAGGCGGATCGGCAGAAAAATCCTGGTCTATGACAGCACGTCAAGCACAAACGATATTGCTGCCGAGTATGCAAAAAACAAGAACAATGATGGACTTGTAGTCTTTGCCGAAGAGCAAACCGCAGGCAGGGGCCGGGCCGGCTCAAAATGGCACAGCGGCCGGGCAGATAGTATTCAATGCTCAATTGTTTTAACTGATTACAAACTAAATCCCGAGCTGCTCTCGCTTACTTGTGCCGTAGCAGTCGCCGAAGGGCTGGGTAAAATTGGTGGAACCGAAGCAAAAATCAAATGGCCAAACGATATAATACTAAATGGAAAAAAGGTGGCCGGTATCCTGCTCGAATCAAAACTAAATAACGACGGCGGTGCTTATATCCTCGGCATTGGAATAAACTGTCACCAAAAACAAGACTGCTTCGGTCCTGAATTACAACCAATCGCGACAAGCATCGACATCGAAAGTCATTCAATTGCCGACCGAGTCTCGCTGGCAAAAAGATTGCTTACCTCAGTAGACCACTGGCTCGAAGTCGCCGAATATAACAGCGAAAAAGTCATAAACCAGTGGCGTAAACTAAGCATTCAGCTAAATCACAGGGTGAAACTTATCTATAACGGCCGGGAATTCGCCGGTAATTGCATTGGAATAGACCCCGAAAAGGGTCTGATCCTGCAACTCGATACCGGCGGCGTTAGAATGTTCGACGCCGCTCACACGACCATCGTCAAATCATCGTAGTATATATTTGCGTATGTTGAGAAGGGCCTTTACGTTCGATTCTGCCCGATTTACTATAAAACCAAAACCTTCGTTTTCATTTTCAGCGACTTTCTGCTATATTATTGTGTTCTGTCAACGCGTATTTTCAAAATCGAAAGGGTGAATATTATGTTAAATCAAAAATGGAGCTTAAGTTCATTTGGAATTTACCTGGGTTTAGTCCTGTGTTTGCTTACAGCCTGTTTTATGAAGCAGGTCGAGGCCGGCAGCTCGGAAACGTCCAAAGATTATATGCGGGCTGGCGAGCAGGATATGCAGACCTGGCGCGAGATGAAATTCGGCCTGTTCATACATTGGGGGCCGGTCAGCCTCAAAGGAACAGAAATCGGCTGGTCACGCGGCGGCGAGCGGCGAGGACGCAGCGGTAAAGGAAAGATTCCTTTTGAAGAATACGACAACCTTTATAAGAATTTTAATCCTGTCAAGTTCAACGCCGACGAGTGGGTTCAGGTCGCTAAAGACGCCGGGATGAAGTACCTGGTGTTCACCTCGAAACATCACGATGGTTTCTCGATGTTCGACAGCAAGCACACTGATTACAAGATAACCAACTCACCGTTCAAACGCGATGTAGTCAAGGAACTGGCCGACGCCTGCCATAAAGCCGGATTGAAGCTCGGCTACTACTACTCCCCTGTCGATTGGTATCACCCTGATTACCGCACGGAAAATCACAGCAAGTATATCAAGTTTATGCATAACCAGATACGTCAGTTATGTACTCAATATGGCAGGCTCGATATCATGTGGTTCGATAGTTTGGGCGGCTCGGCGAAGGATTGGGATTCCGAAAACATGTTCAAAATGATCCGAAAGCTTCAGCCTCACATCATCATCAACAACCGCGCGGGCCTGGCCGCCGACCATGACACACCTGAGCAGAGAATAGGAAAATTCCAACACGACCGCGCGTGGGAGACTTGCATGACAATCTGCCGCCAGTGGGCGTGGAAACCAAATGACCAGATGAAATCACTCAAACAGTGCATCCAGACACTCGTGTCGACTGTCGGCGGTGACGGTAATTTGCTGTTCAATGTCGGCCCAATGCCCGATGGCCGAATAGAGCCGCGACAGGTCGATAGATTGCGGGAAATGGGGCAGTGGCTAAAGAAATACAGTCAGAGTATCTACGGTACCCGCGGCGGACCGTTCAAATCAGGCTCCTGGGGCGCCAGCACGAACAAGGACAAGACCATTTATATCCACGTTTTTAATTGGGACAACAATGCCATTTCATTGCCGCCAATCCCCAGGAAAATCATCGCCAGCTCAGTATTGACCGGCGGTACTGCAACAGTGAAACAAACTGAAGAGGCCATCGAAATCTCCGTACCGAAGGCCTATCAGCAGGAGCTTGACACTATCATTGCACTCAAGCTCGATGGCCCCGCCAGTGAAATAGCCCCTGTTAGTATGCTGTCATCTTCTCTGGCTTATGGCAAAAAGGCCAAAGCCTCGAACATCTTCCAGAATTCAAGTGGGTATAGCCCGGCCAAAGCCGTGGACGATGACCCGGCCACTCGCTGGGCCACGGACACGGGTACCAAGCAAGCCTGGCTCGAAATCGACCTGGGAAAACCGACGACGTTCAACCGCGCGGTTATCAGTGAGGAATTCGACCGCGTAAAGCAATTTGAGCTGCAATACAAGGAAGGCGGACAATGGCGAACAATTAACGAGGGAACAAAAATCGGCAGGAAGCTGAAACTGGAATTCTCACATGTAACCGCTCGGCACGTTCGGCTGAACATCCTAAAGACTTCTGATGGCCCGACAATATGTGAGTTTCAGCTTTTCGCACCAAAGAGCAGATAGATCATTTTAGACAATGTTTAGGCAAAGTTGAAAAGGAGCAGAAATTATGTCAGAAAGTTTTGATGTTGTAGTAATCGGCAGTGGTCCCGGCGGCTATTCCGCAGCTATCAGATGTGCACAAAGAGGCGCAACGGTGGCAGTTGTCGAGAAAAACTTTATCGGCGGTACCTGCCTGAATCGTGGATGTATCCCATCAAAGGCATTGCTGGCATCCGCCCACACACTGCTGTCCATAAAGCACGCAGCATTAATGGGAGTTGACGTTGCTTCAGCTACGGCTAACTGGCCCAAAATGCAGGGCAGAAAGGACGCCATTGTAACCGGCTTTCGCAATGGCCTGACAGGATTGATACAGA
>JBARPZ010000649.1:0-5876 GCA_049643445.1 Sedimentisphaerales bacterium | reverse complement strand
AACTCCTGGAGACAAACGTTGATGTCGTGTCGATAGCCACATCGCCGAATTTCCGTCCGGTACATTTCGAAGCGGCTGTCAAGGCTGGCAAGCACGTCTTTATGGAAAAGCCGGTTGCTGTCGACCCGCCGGGTGGCCGTAAGATTATCGAGGCTGGCGAGCTGGCCAGGGAGAAAGGCCTTGGCGTCGTCGCCGGGACCCAGCGCCGGCACCAGAGAGGCTATCGCCGCAATGCCTATGCTATCGAACACGGCGCGATTGGCAAGATACTCGGTGGCTGTGTGTATTGGTGTGGCGGTGCACTTTGGCACAGGGAAGAGAGCAATGTCGACACTGACGCCGACTACCTGGTACGCAACTGGGTGAGCTTTACAGAGATGTCGGGCGACCACATCGTCGAACAGCATGTCCATAATCTTGACGTCGCTAACTGGTTCATAGGTAATCCACCGAAAACGGCCCTCGGCTTCGGTGGACGCGCACGCCGAAAGACCGGCAACCAGTTCGATTTCTTCAGTATTGACTTCGATTACGGCGACGGCTGTCGCATTCACAGCATGTGCCGCCAGATCAACGGTACCGATGGTGGAGTAAGGGAATTCTTTAGAGGTGCTGAAGGCGAGAGCTGGGGCGGCGGTGGCCTGAAGTCAGAGAAAAAAATCGAGATACCGGACTTCCCCGAGCACGGTGGACCATACGTCCAGGAGCATGTGGATTTGCTCAACAGCATCATCGATGGCAAGCCTCTCAATGAAGCCCGCAATGTTGCCGAATCCACTCTCACTGCGATTATGGGCCGAATGTCTACGTACACCGGAAAACTGATTAAGTGGTCCGATATGATGGAAAATAAAGACTCGCCCTGGTATAACTACACTTGCAAGCCAAGCGCGGAAGACTTCGAGAAAGGCCCCGTGACAGCACCAGAGGACGATGTTGCCGCGATCCCCGGTAAAGCATGATATAGATTTGCCTTTGCCTGGACGGCCGAAAGGCGTCCTTTACAATATGTAACTATCAGGGACCCTATTTTGTGTTCCGGTCACGCCGGACAAAATGGGGTCCCGTTAGTTTTTAAGCCGATTAGTTTAGCTGAACTATTTCAGTAAATCTGATTAGAGCCCCTGATAGTTGCCATTTTGGCTCAATTTTTCCGATTAGTCCGACCTTTGAACCAGCAAGTTTGCTCAAATCCTTTTTTGCGATTGGCCCGGTTGGTGAAGCGTAACAGACGGTTTTACCTTTATCATCCATTATCCTGTAGCGTTTTACCGGGTCGGAACTGAAAATACTCGAAGTTTGAAACTTCCCGATGACTGCGAATTTGCCAAGAGCTTCAACTTGTGCCAACCTTGTGGTGCGGGCCTTATCTATTCCCTCCTGAGACTTCTTTAACTCTTCATTCTGAAGTTGAACCTCTTTGGTTATAACCATGGCCAATTCAAAGCCTTTTATCTGCTTGATCGCAAGGTCAGCATAGCGTGCTGCTTTGCCTGCCTCTTTGTTGCCGGCAATTACTGCAAGTGCTTTTTTGATATTTTCGTAATTCTGCTGGTCTGTCGGTTTTGCTTGCTCAGCCTGGATTTGTTTTTTTAAGGTATAATATAACTTTAGGTTTTCGCTCTCACCGGAAACCGTGGTGGGAACGAACGGTTTGATTGCGGTCTTGGGCTTGGGCTTAGGTTTAGTATCAGTAGTAGTTGGTGTAACGATGGTTTGGGGCACTTTTGGGGCCGGAGCGGCAAGCGGTTTTGTATATTTAGTACTTACCCAAAGATAGGCACCCTCCGGCGGAGCAATTTTATAATAATTCCCTTTTTGTTTGCCTATAAACTTGACTTCATCGCCCCTGGTTAACTTTAACTGCAGAGTCTCTGAATGTATTGGCTCCCTTTGCTCTGAGCCGGCGTAGACACGAATACCCTCGGCGGTAACAATTCCGGTTGTGGGATCATCCGGGTCAATGCTGACATACCGCATAGATATCCATGAAAAACTACCAGGCGGAGGAACAATGCAAGACCAGCTAAACTGGCTGCTGACCACCTTCACTTTGTCGCCATTTTTTAGCTTGCCGCAGATGTAAAAATTCGTACCCGAGCCGCAACGAATTGGGGCATTATCTTCAGTTACCTGGGCAGCATAAGGGAAAGATGGAACGCTGACTTCATTGGTGTCGCCGGGTTTGATGGCAGGTTCTTTACCAGGTGGTGCACCAGCGCCACGGGCAAAGCCAACAGATGCGAATCCAACTAAAATAATGAGAACGAAAGATTTGATATAAGTTTTCATTTTATTACCTCCCAAAAAGAGTCCTTTCTATAAACAGCCAAAACACCATACATTTCTTGAGGTTAGCAAGCAAATTAGTAAATGTCAATATTTTTGGGGCAACCAGACACATTTTTTTCCTTTGAAATTGGGTTCGTTTGGGTTTGATTTGGGTTTGTTTTGGGTTTGTTTTGGGTTTGTTTTGGGTTTAATTGGGTTTGTATTGGCTTTGAATTGGGTTTGTATTGGGTTTGTATTGGCTTTGTTTTTCCCAATTGACCAAGTGTCCTTTTTTCATAATCCTTTGTTGATACTTTATTTACGTTCAACTTGACTTTTCGGAAATTGGCTTTGTTTTGCATAAAAAGGTTATTTTTTCGTACGTAATCTTTCGTACTTCGTAAGTCGTTTATTAATCGCAGATTACGCAGATTTTGCGGATTTTTTAGCCACAAAAATGCACAAAAGACACGAAGGCACGAATTTTTAACCGCTGAGAACGCAGAGATCGCGGAGGTTTTTAGTCGTAAAGATGCATAAAAAGGTGCTTTATTAGTCATTAATACACCCAAATGTTTAAAACATTGGCTTTTATGATGCAAAATAATGCATTTTTGTGTATCTGCTGATACTATGACCTTGCCACTCGGTGGCTTACGACTTGCGGTTCTCCGCTAAATACCTGCCCTTTTTAGGGCGAATGTAATTATACCAAACTCGGCTGGAATGTTCAATGAAAAACAAACTATTTTATAAAGAAATATAAAATAGGGGTTAGGGGCGAGGGGCCAGGGATAAAAGAACAAGGGCATAAGAGCACAAGGCATAAGAACATAAAGGATTTAACAAAAAATTGGGCCCAAAATGGCCTTATTCAAAAGCTGGCTAAAACGGTGTTTTTTATAGCCACGAAAAGGCACAAAAATAGCCACGAAAAGGCAGAAAATGCACAAAAACCAACAAAAAATGACAAAAAAAGTGCTCTATTTAACCGCAGATTGCGCAGCTTGCTGAGTCGATTGTGAAAATGCCTGCTTATTTACTAAGCGAACAGGCGATATACGCGATGAAGGCTGGTGGAAATCGATGAACGAATTAGAATGGACAAGAAAAATAGTTAACTATCCCTAGTTTTGATATGAAGAATTATTGGAAAGATTCACATTTAACATTAATTGCACATGCGCCTTTCATGGAAAAAGCTATCTTAAATCGTACACGATTACCTACTGTCAATAGTGTCCAGTCATCTACCTCAAAGTTGTCCGGATTAATATATATCCAATCGCCTACACCATCCCTTAAAACGAAACAATAAGTAGCTTCCATTTTAACAATTGAACCAGCATATTCTTGAGCTAAAGGGTATTGAGATTTATTGCGGAATTTAGAAGGTAAACGTGAAGCTCCGAGCTTTTTGAATAAAGCTTTGCTCTGTGGGTAATCTTTATTAATAAACAATTGACGTGCATGTAATAGTTGAGCATCAAAGTTAGAGTCTCCAAGACTATAAGACCGGCGAAAGTGATATTCTAATGTCTCATTTGAAGCTGTACCTATTTCTAATAATAATTTCCCGTAGGCATAATGTAACTTTCGATTGAAACCGCTTTCCTCAAGTGCGCGCCTTAAAGTTACTTCAGCATCTTGAATACAATATCTCTTTTGGCAATCAGCTAATCTCATAGCAACGTAAGAATTGTGTGGATTAGCATCAAAAGATTTCTTCAATGAATTCATCGCACGGTCGGATTTCATGATGAGAGATGCAAATTTTGAATCTAAATTCAAGAGAACTGAGTCCATTGGGAATCTTTGAAGACCTTGACTCAATTCTTTTTCAATATCTTTGGTATATTTTTCTATCACAGACTCAGAAGCAGGTGATTCCAATTTACTTTCCAATAAATCTTTGAGTTTTAATAAGCTTATTTTGACCAAAGTGGAAATGGCAAATGTGTTATTAGTAAGTTTTTTCAACGATAAACAAATCTTCGTGGCTTGGTCAAGTGATTTGTTTTTCTCGAGTTCAGTGCGTGCTGTTTCTGCACACTTCAGGTAGCATTCGGCGATACTGTGCATCACTGTTTGGTTGTTCGGAGACAGTTCCAATGCATTGTTTAATAATTCCCCAGTTTTACGTAAATTACCATTCGGACGATTCATTTCATAAATACTCATTTGATGAAGAACATATTGATCCTTACCCGCGTTCTCTTCTGCCAATTTATATATTTTTTCCACCATCGAATGATCAGGGAAAATTTCCAGCAAAGCTCTTCCTCTAATCAAGTGAGCAAAGGCCAACCTGTCTGTTTCATAGGAAAGATTTAATTGATGAAGACACTTTAAATACTCGTTATACTTTTCTTCTGGTTTACGAAGAATGTCTTCAAAAATCATTTCTGCTATATGGGCATGTCTCGTTCGATATAAATAATCACCAATTATAGGGTTGTACACTGATTGAACGATACGCTCTAAAGGCATAAAGAATTTTTTTCTAAATTCCTCAAATGTGACCCCATGAATTCTTGAGATTAAACCGGCCCGAATTGCAACATCAAATCTATTTAAAACACATATAGTAAGGTAAATGCTTTGTGCTTGAGGAGGTTTTATATTATTATATTCGTCTGCTATTAACTCTTCAAAAGGTCTACCAAGGGTCGCTTCATGCAATGCAACTAACAATTGGCGACCGGCACGATCTACAAATGCTTTACGCCTATCCTCCATCTTGAGCTTTGATAGTGTCCCTAAAGCGTCATGTTTTTCTAAAAGCTCCAAAAGACTATTTATGTCTTTGTGTGACAAATATTTTAGCTCATATTCATCTGTTACGTATGATGAAAGATTTTCGCAGGTCATATTCCATTCGTTGATTCTTGCTGAAGTAACTACTGTCAAATATTTTCCGTGCTCACCTATAGCATTCGTTAGTGATTCTAATTCGCGAACTCTATTTGGAGCATCTTCAACAAAGAGATAAATTCGTTCCTTACAAGATACAATAAGCTGTTGAAGGGCAACTGTATTTATTACCCCATATGACGGGTTGAGATACAAGCATAGCTTATCGTAATCATGGGCGGCATCCCATGCAATTCGATGAAGAAGTGTTGATTTGCCTGCGCCAGCATGACCTTTAACAACGATAAATTGCAAGTTATCCATGACAGTATTATCAACAAGAAAGTGGTCAGAAAGAATTGTATCCACTAACCCTCGGCGAACATCCAAGTTTTGTTCAATAGCAGACCAGCCCGGGTTTATGCCCTTGTAAAAATCTTTTGGATTAATTTGCTTGGTAACTTTTACTGCTTTTACATAGTCAACGTCAGTATTCAAAAATTGATTGCAATTGTCATTAAGCACAACATCTTTTTCGATAAATCTTTCTGTTATAGCTAAATTCCCAGTAGGCACTGTTTTCTTCAGGCTGCGAAATGGACTTTTCAACTTGGAATCTGACGTAGTTAAGAACTCTTCAAATGTTCCAGAAAGCATAGTTATACGTTTCCGTTCCCATACCCTAGTTTCAATAGAATCAAAAACTGGAGTAACCATATAATAACGAGGTCTTAGCATACCCTGTTCTTTGC
>JBARPZ010000648.1:0-3111 GCA_049643445.1 Sedimentisphaerales bacterium | reverse complement strand
CATGGAACAAAAGAGAGGTGGAAAATCAAATCAATCGGACCATTCAGAACAACATTCCTGCCGCTGCTGCTCTCACGGTGTGCCTAATATCGATGAAAAGACGTTTTTCGGGATGTCCCGGCGCGATTTCCTCATGGGGCTTGGCGCTGCGGGGGTAGGTGCAATGGCTTTATCTTCAAATCAGGCAAAGGCGGCTGCTATAAAGCCCATTTCCGGGATGGGACTTCGGATCGGCTCTACACTGCGTGTCAAACCGGCACTGGTCTACTCGATCCATCAAAGACGCCAAGCTACAAGCTGGCGTTCCTGGGGCGGGCTGCACACCCAAAGCGATGTGGAAAAAGAAGCAAAGAAAATTGAACAAGAGCTGAAAAAACTCTCTTCGTCAGCAGACTTCCCTATGGAAGTGCTGCCCGTATCGCTGGTAAGAAACGTTGCACAGGCCAACGAAGTTAAGGACACAGACTGCGACGTCAACCTGGTCTACGCAGCGAAAGGCGGACGAGGTGAGCTTGATACAATCGCAGCTTCAAAGAAGCCTACTGTGATGTTTCTGAGGCACAATTCCGGCCCGGTATATTTGTGGTATGAAATCGCTCACCCGCACTTTCTTCGACGGGCAACAGACGACTACCAACAGCCGGATATGGATGTCTGGGACGTCGTCGTGGACGACTATAACGAGATTCTTTGGCGAATGAGGAGTCTTTACGGCCTAAAGAACACTCTCGGCACGAAAATTGTAGCTATCGGCGGCGCCGGCGGATGGGGAGCGGGCTACGAGTTCGGACCCAAGAACGCACGCGAAATCTGGAAACTGGACATCCAGCCGGTGGAGTATAAGGAGCTGGAGCCGATGATTAAGAAGGTCAGGGCCGACGAAAAAGCCGTTAAGCAGGCCCAGCGCCAGACCGATGAATTTCTCGCCCGAAAAGGTTTTTCGCTGCACACCGATAAGAAATTCCTTGTCAACGCCTACCTCTTGACAAGGGTATTCAAGGACCTGATGGAGAGAGCAAACGCGCCGGCCATTACGGTGCATCACTGTATGGGGACCATTATGCCGATGTCACAGACGACGGCATGTATGCCGCTGAACTTTATCAATGATGAAGGCCTGATGGCCTTTTGCGAATCCGATTTCGTTGTGATTCCATCCGGCATTCTGCTGCGTTACATCTCCGGCACACCCGCCTTCCTGAACGACCCTACGCATCCCCATGATGGAATGATAACCCTTGCCCACTGCACGGCACCCAGTAGAATGAACGGCAAAGATTTCGAGCCGACTGAAGTCCACACCCACTTCGAGTCGGATTACGGCGCCGCTCCCAAAGTCAATATGCGAAAAGGACAGGTCATCACAAACCTTATCCCGAGCTTTACTTCAAAGAAGTGGATCGGTTACAGGGGAAAAATTATCGACCATCCGTTCTATGATATTTGCCGCGCGCAGATTGACACATCAATCGAAGGAGACTGGAAGAAACTTTTGACGGATATGCAGGGATTTCACTGGATGACCGGCTATGGCGATTACCTCCGTGAGGTCGGTTATGCCCTAAAGAAGGTCGGGATAGAATTCCAGGACCTGACGAACGGCTCAACCGTCTGACTGGTAGCTAAGTCATTGCCTGACCTGTGTTTATAATTACATGGGGCTGTGGGCAAGAAAGCTCACAGCCCTTTTTCTATAGCTTCATTTGCCTAAGCCAGCTTATTGGAAGCGGTGTTTTACAGGCTGCTTTTTTAGCTCTTTTGCGGTCGGTAACAATTCAAACGAATCTATTTTTTCGGATTCGGCGAACCTGTTTATAGCGTGCTGGATTTCGCCCATGCTTCGGCCGTGCATCATCGCGAACAGATTATAAGGCCAGCCTTCAAAGGTCCTCCGCTCGTAACAATGGCTCACAATCCCGAAGCGTGCGAGCTTTTCGCCGGCTTCGATGATTTTTTCCTGCGGCACTTCGGCGGCAAACATAACGTTGGCCGTGAATCCGAGCTTGCGATGGTTAACAACGGCGGCTATCCGCCGGATGACGCCGATATCAATCAGCTCCTTTATAATCCTCAAGACATCTTCACGCCCAAGGCTGTCGCCGCACATAAAGGCGAACGGCTCAGAGGTCAAGCGAATCTCCTCCTGTAATCCCAGTAGAACTCGCTTTTGATTTTCGTTCAACTCGACTGTTTCGTAATTAGAGGGCTTATTGACATTCTGCAGGAAGCCGGCGGCGGCGGACGTTTCGTCCAGGGCGTCAAAGCGGACATCAAGCTTGAAAAACCGCTCGACCGGCAGGCTGTGAAAATCCATACCGAACCGGCTGGAAAGATCCGACAGCGTAAGTTCTATCTTCTGGGTGCTCGGCGACTGGAGGGTGAACCACAAATTGTAGTGGTGCTGCCTTAAATAATTATGAGAGACGGTTTCCAGGGCGTTAACGGCTTCGGTAACAGCCTGTAGACTTTCAGCCGGGACGTGGGCGGCAACCAAAGTGCTTATCAGGCCCAGCGCCCGGTAATTTATCAGCGCACGAAACCGGCGGACAACGCCCAGTTTCTTTAGCTGCTCGATTTGCTGCAGAAGCGTTTTTTCATCGGTATCCAGATACTTTGCCAAATCGTCGAACGGCCCCCAGCATATCGGCAGATCTTCCTGGAGCACGTTGCATAGGCGTTTTTGAAGTTTTGTTAAACGTAAAGCCATTTTTTATACCTTGTATCGCATAAAGCGTATCCCGCCAGAACCATCCCCAAGCTGCGCTTTCCGCTTTGGGATGCCTTTCGGCGGAGGCTGCCACCCACCGAGCAAAAAACGGATATTAAGAACCAAATATAAGAATTATTAGTCATAATTTCAAGTAAAAACGCCAATCGGCAAATGCAGCAGTATCTTTTTTTGCCTTTGAAATTGTGTTTGTTTGGGTTTGAATTGGGTTTTTTTTGGCATAATATTGGCTTTGATTGGGTTTGTTTGGGTTTGAATTGGCTTTAATTGGCTTTGAATTGGCTTTAATTGGCTTTGATTGGCTTTGAATTGGCTTTGAATTGGCTTTGTTTTCCTAATTGACCAAGTGTCCATTTGTACATAATCCTTTGTTAATACTTCAT
>JBARPZ010000647.1:0-2903 GCA_049643445.1 Sedimentisphaerales bacterium | reverse complement strand
TCATCGCGCTGCCCGCATCAATATATCGCTCTACAATCCCGGCGTTGAAAGTTTCTACCATTTCGATAAGTCGCAAAAGCCTGGTTTCCCTGTCTGTCATATCAAATAAAAGGTTCTCATATCCTCTTAAGTAGCTAAGGCGCTGGAATGTATGACCGTGTTCCAGATTACTTACATAATGTTTTCCTTCCGATTTGGCCTTTAGTACCTCTTTTTTGATTATAGACCAATCGATTTTTGTGATGCCATTTGTCTGGGCCGGATTCGGAGGAGTAAATGATTCCAAAGCCTTCCAATCTGCGAGCGGATGTTTGGTCACTGTACCCGTAATGCCCTCATCGGTAGTCTCCCAGACACACCCCCAGGCATCGGTATAAGGCACACCAGCTCGCTCCCACGGAGCTATTTCAGGTACCGATTCGTTTTCCGGATTAAACTCAGGAAACAAAATGTGGTGTTCATCCATAAGACCAAGCAGAATCTGGGGCTCATAATGATGCCAGCAAGCCGGATTTATCCAGAAAATAACAGGGATATATTCCGGCCGCTCAAATCGGATAGCCTTGAGAGTATTCTGACTGACAGTATCCATAAATATTTACCTTTATGTCACTCAATATTGCTGCCGTCCGATGTTTGACCTCTAATCCACGTCGACTACCTTACCCAACTTAGCGGACTTATAACAGGCTTCAATGATTTTCTGATTACGCAAGCCGGCCTCAGCGCCAATAAACGGCTCGCGGTCCTCTATAATCGCCTGGCTGAAATCCTCAATCTCAGCCTGATAAGTATTTACTTCTGCCGGTGCAATAACCATACCTTCAGCTTCGGTGCGTGCCTGCTGAGCGTCGTAAGCCTTACCCTCTCTTTCCAGAAACGCAACCATCTCGCCTGCAGGTCCCTGGCCGATGGTCCCCCTGGCTAATATTGATCCCTGTGAACCATAAAGTTCGAGCGCATTCTTACTGCTGTTGTCGGGGATACAGAAAAAGGTGTCAACGGTTCCAATTGCGCCGTTTTCAAAAAACAACATCGCAGCCGCGCTATCTTCCGATTTATAATCGTGGATGGTATTATTGATAAAGCAGCTGACCCTGGAAATCTTTCCAAAGAACATCTCCAGCAGGTCGATACAGTGCCCTCCCATATCAATTAGAGACCCGCCGCCACCTGTGGCAGGGTCCTGACGCCAGGCTCCTTCGATGGGTGGATACCAGCAGGAAAGCTGGGCCCGTGCATAGGTAGGTCTTCCGAGCTTGCCTTGGTTAATGAGCTTGAGTGCTTCCACGTGCTGGGATGCGAAACGCATCATGAATGCACAACCAACCTTAATGCCCATCTGTTTGCAGGTCACAATCATTTTTTCCACCTCAGCAACTGACATCCCCAACGGTTTCTCACAGAGGACGTGCTTGCCGGCTTTAGCGCAACTATGGACCTGGCCGGAATGGTGGTAGGGGGGTGTAGCAATGTAAACTGCGTCAATATCCGCATCCAGCAAGGCTTCTATGCTCTCTGCCTCCTCGGCGTCGAACTCTTTGGCCACCTCAGCGTTCACCTGTGGATTTATGTCAAACACCACGGACAATTCACCGTTTCGTGCTCTTGAAATACCCTCTGGGATCGTTCTTCTTCGGGCAATCCCACCCGACCCAATCACGCCCCATTTAATCTTGTTGGACATAATAGAAATCCCTTCCTCTCATCTATTTTGAACAAGCCTTTATTACCTTAGCCAGTGCGCTGCCTATCTGTTGGCAATCTTCTTCGTTGTAGGTTGGAAATGCAAAACAGGTAAATGTATGACTTTGGTGCCATATAGCGTTGGGTACATTAACTTTTCTGTAGTCAACACTTCCTGGATTTGCATACTCTTTAGACTTGAATGGGAAACCGCTCTTGCCGAAAGAATTGTGTTCCTGGAAGGCCCTCTCTGTATGGCACTGTGGCCAGAAGACCCTCCAGCACGGAGCGCCTTCTGCGCTGCACGCAGCCACAAATTGATTTATGTCGCAGACCATCTTCTCAATATCCAGAGAAAACGCCAAAACATAAAAGCCGTTACGACGCTCCTCTGTATCGACCGGGGTGCAGATGACCCGGGGCAAATCTTTTATCGCATCGATTATGATATGAGCGTTGCGTCTGCGCCTCGGCAGGTTCCATGTGTCAATCCGTTCCAGCTCCGCAAGGCCGATGGCAGACTGCATCTCCGTCATGCGATAGTTCCATCCGACCATATTATGAATGTAGGGTAGTTTTTGTTCCAGCTCAAGCAGGCTCAAACGCTGTTTGACATCATAGCCATGATCACGAAAGCTCCTTGCCTGCCACGCTAATTCTTCGTCATCGGTGGTTACCATCCCGCCCTCGCCGCCGGTGGTAAATGTCTTGTTCTGACAGAAGCTGCATGCAGCGATGTCACCTATAGTGCCCGTTTTTCTGCCCTTGTAGACGCCGCCAAAGGCCTCTGCGTTGTCCTCAATAACAAACAGATTATGCCTTTTCGCAAACTCCGTCACCTTGTCCATATCACAGACGTTGCCATACAGGTGCACCGGCATGATTGCTTTGGTCCGTTCGTTGACCAGCTTTTCCGCCGACTCAACACTGATGCAATGGTCATCGATATTCACATCGGCAAAACGAGGTATCGCCCCAGCCTGAACCACCGAGAAGCTGCTGGCGATAAAAGTGTAGCTGGGAACGATAACTTCATCGCCGGGACCGATCCCCAAAGCGGCAAGCCCAATATGCAGCGCAGAAGTGCCACTTGATGCGCTGATACCATATTTGCTCCCTTGCCATGCGGCGAATTTCTTTTCGAATTCCATCCCCCTGGGCCCGGTCCAGTAATTGACTTTGCCCGACCTTAGAACTTCCTCAACAGCCTTGATTGC
>JBARPZ010000646.1:0-2189 GCA_049643445.1 Sedimentisphaerales bacterium | reverse complement strand
GCTGCTTTGCAAGTGTAAGTGCCACACGGGAAGTATCGCAGGTAATCCAACGTCGGCCCCACTGCTCAGCTACATAAGCAGTCGTGCCGCTTCCGCAGGTCGGGTCAAAGACCAAATCGCCAGGGTCAGTAGTCATAAGAACACAGCGTTGGATAACTTTGGTTGTTGTTTGGACAACATATACTTTGTCAGCCATAAAACTGCTTGCAGTGTCGGTCCAATTCGTGGTCATCGGATAGACAGGGAAATCACCTAAATACCTCTTATAATAGAGGCCATTTGCTACAGCCATAAGCCTTCCCGCTTTGGCTAAGTTGTCGAGACCGTTCTTGTCAGTTTTCCAGCATTTACGTTTTTCGGCGTTGTATACCTGGCCTTCAAATTCGTACGGACCCAAGTCGCCTTCAGTTGGTGCTCTTGTCCCCATCAAGTTGTCTAAGCTAAACACCTTCCAATCTTCAGGAATCGCCAACGAGTCTTTTTTCTCCTTCGTATTCAGACTACGCCAAGTTTTTCCGTCAGGTGATTCGATGTTCGTGTAATTTGTTGCCCCAGTACCGCCAACCTCTTTTGATAGGTATTGTGGCCGGTATTTCACTTTAGACCTATCGCAGGAATACCAGAGCAAGAAATCAGAGGAAGACGATAGAAGAAACGAACTCTGTGCCGATGCTTTGACAAAGCTGATGACACCACAGAAATTTTGCTCTCCAAAAACTTCAGAAATAACCTCACGAACGTGGTGAAGATTTTCATCGCTGATTTGTACAAAGCATGAGCCGGATTCTGTCAGTAGTTCTTTTGCTAAAAGCAGACGGTCGCGTAAATAGGCCAGATATGAGTGTATGCCAAGTTCCCAGGTATCGCGGAAGGCTTTTATCATTTCCGGCTCGGCGGTCAGGTCTTCGTCTTTGCCGTCTCTTACATCCCGCTTATTTACAAACGGCTGAAAGTTTGAGCCGTATTTTATGCCATAAGGCGGATCGATATAGACCATCTGGACTTGTCCGGCCATACCCTCTTTTTCCAGCAGGGAGTTCATCACCAGAAGTGAATCACCGGCAATCAGCCGGTTCGACCAGTTATGAGCGTGTTTGTAAAATTGTATAGCATCCCGCAATGGTGGATTTTCTTCTGGAAACTGAAAAAACATTTGTGATTGCTGAGGGCCATTTCTTTTCCTGACAGCTTCTATGATAGTTTTAGGATCCATCCGCTCGTGAACGTGCAGAGAAACTGTTGGGACCTCAAAGGATGTGTGCTCTGCCTTGCCAGCCCATTGCAGAGATGGGTCAAGATGCGGGTCGTACTGATATTCTTTCTTTTTGCCTGTATCTTTGTCCGTATCAGGTGTAACCAGTCCCACAGGAGGGTTATTTAGCCGCTGTTTGTCTTTGTGGTCGTATTGTTCGATTGGTTTCTTAGTCCGCTTCTTGCGTTTTGCCATGATTATCCCTAACGAAAATATTTTTAGAAAACCGCATTTTCGCTGTTTTCTCCTTAGTTGTATTTTGTATGCAGATTTACGTAATAAACTAACGTCAAATAATCCAAAAATCAAATCGAAACTAAAAAAAATAGCCACCACCACCCGGCTGCAATCAACAAAACAACACCGCTGAAAGCCTCCTCCGTCTATATACTAAATACCAACGACTAACGACTAATTGACATTTTTGTGCTCTCATGAACTTTTTTTCAAAAATGTTCAATTACCATTGAACATTCCGGCCAAGTTTGGTATAATTACAATCGCCCTAAAAAGGGCAGGTATTTAGCGGAACTCCGCAAGTCGTAAGCCACAGCGTGGCAAGGTCTTAGTATCAGCAGATACACCAAAAAGCATTATTTTGCATCATAAATGCCAATGTTTTAAACATTTGGGTGTATTAATGACTAATAAAGCTCCTTTTTGCGCATCTTTACGACTAATAAGAACCGTTTTTACCCGGCCAAAAACCTCTATGATCTCTGTTAATCCTGTTATCCTGTATATTTCTTCTCCGTGCCTTTGTACATTTTGTGCATTTTTGTGGCTAAAAAATCCTTTTAATCAGCGCAATACGAAGTACGAAAGATTACGTACGAAAAAATAACCTTTTTATGCAAAACAAAGCCAATTTCCAAAAAGTCAAGTTTAGCGTAACTAAAGTAATAACAAGGGTATACGGCCAAATGGACACTTGGTC
>JBARPZ010000645.1:0-2989 GCA_049643445.1 Sedimentisphaerales bacterium | reverse complement strand
AGGGGCCCAAATATTGATAATTGCCAAAATCGAAAATTGAAAATTGAGATGAGGGGGTCTGCTGCAAGAGTCGTTCGATTTCTGGAAAAAAAGAACACTATTATAACAACTAAAAGGACCCCATATTTGACAAATCTTGCTTTTTGCATCGCTCCCACAGATATCGGGTGCTTGAATCTTTCAGGCACAACATACCCAAGCAATTCCTGTACGGCTCCGAATGGACAGATGTAACCACAATAGAGGTTGCCGAAAAATATTACCAAAATTGGTGTTCCTATCACCAGCAGAAATGCTCCCGACAATCCCACGGCAGGAGCCTGCAAAGACAGTATGCTTGCTATTTGTTCGCTGGAATACTGAGTGTTCAAAATGATACCGCCGACCACAAGATTAAGGCAAAGAACTGCCAATCTGCTCCAAAATCCTCCGCGGTAGATAACAATCAAAGCAAGTGCGAAAGCGCCAATCAAATATATCCCGTGGGCATCCATCAAGTTGGCCAGACGAGTTTTTTCTTTGGGCTCAGGTTCAAGAGATTGGCCGAGAACTTGGCTGGCGAACCTGTGAGCCGAAGTTTGAAGTGCCGAAAGAATGGCTTCGGAGCTGACGGTGGCCCCGGTCAACGAGTGGACATCCGCAAAAGGCTGAAGCCCGAAAAGCTTACGTCCGTTGAGATGGTCATACCAGGCCAATTTATTTGCATCCGGTTGACCGAGGAGGTCAAGGTATGCAGGAGTTTCGTTGGACCGTATTATATGGAAGTTAATCAATCTGCCGGCTGTATCTACATGAATACCAAGATTCATCTTCCCGCCAAAACCACGAACCTCGGGTGCCAGGTCTTCTGAGCTAAAGACGTATCCAGTCAGTTTATCGTTGGCATCGCAAACCCTGAAATAATTGATTTTTCGGGCACTATCACCAGGAACAGTTGATTTCTCCTCAATGCTCAGCTCACCGGCAAGCGCTTGAGCTGCATACTGTGGTAATGATGGCCTCAGCTTCGCACCAGCCTCGGCAAGCAGGTTCGAGCATAGGACGATGCATACTCCGATACCAAACAGGATGTAGCCAAACCTGCGTAACCTAAGATGGATTGTATCTATAGAACAAATTTTTTCCGGTTTATATATTCTCAGTACGGCAGCCGGCGTATTGGCCAGAATAAACAGTATAAAGACAAGTATTGTGAGCTTTGCCCCAAGTACCGGAACAAGTATAAGGCCTGTTAACAATCCGCCGGCTGAAGCCCCAATATGGTCGGCCATTTCGAGTTTACTGCCGGCCTGCCCAGCCTCAAACCCGGAATCGGCAAGCCCCCTGGCAGCTAATGGAAAATAGCACCCTGTGCATAGACCGCACAAAACAAACGCGCTCCCAAAAATAAGGTGTGTCCATTGCTGGGCCGGCCAAAAAGCAATTGTGCTCAGGATTAGCGCATGCACAAGTATTACCGAAAATAACAGAATCTGCGGTTGAGTTTTCCTTTCGCCCACAAGCAAATGCCTGATTAGGATTGCGCCGGCGGTCAGACCAACCATAAACACAGATGAAATTATCCCGATGTGCAGATACAGCGAGCCAAACCGGATTTGATACAGGTAACACAGAGAAATAACCATCCCAATCCCCAGACAGCCGGCCGAGAAAACCAAAAAGGCACTGTCAAAACTGGAGTTATTCTCTTGCCGAGCTGTTTGCAGGGACCCCGTTTTGCGGTTCTTTTGCAATACGGGAATCCTCAAAATATAGATTATTCGCAAGGCTATAAAAACCAGAATAGGAATAACAAACGCTAATGGGCCGGCCAAAACCAGGTATTTAACAAATGTCGTGACTGGTGCTTCAGATTGTTTCGCGGCAAGCAACAAACTGTATAAGTGCGTTAGAGGCTTGGAATCACGATTAATCAAAAGCTCCTCAGGCAAATCCGCACTGGAATAATTCTCGAGGGCGGTCGCCGACCGACCCGGCAAATAAACGGAAAGTAAAGCTTCCGGCGGGTAAACGCTACTTCCGTCTTCTATTGATGCAAAGCGGTCTCGTAAAGTGCCGGGATTGCTGGAGAGGTTTTCAGAATCTGACACAATAAACCATGTCTCCTCGCCGGGTGTTAGAACTAATTGCGAGAAAACTTTCTCGAGTGTCAGTTTTGTTGAGGCACCAAGGTTGATTAGCTCGGTGCCCATAATGTTTTCGCCGCCTGCTACCCGGACCTGCAACACTCCCCCGGGCCGCAGTACCTCTTTTACCTGGCGATAAAATTCAAGCGTGTAGTATCGGTTCAGGACCGAGCTGGTTGCATCGGGCAAATTGAGGATTACTATGTCATAATATTGTTTCTTTTTATCCAACAACGAGCGAACGTCACCGGCACCGGCTTCCAATCGCTCATCGGTGATTTTAAGCCTCGGGGGTATAAATTTGTCAACTTCCTGAACATACTCATTGTCGCAATGTGCCCAGGTTATAATTTCGGTCTGTGGCAATCGCAGGAATTCATGGCAGAGACCTAATCCCGAGCCGACAACAAGAATCCTCTCGGCATCAGGATTTTGGCACAATCCAATAGCTGCAATTCGCCCGGCGGAACTCTCGTCCGGCAGCACTTCGCAGGTGCTGCCTTCGCGTACAACTACCCATTGGCCCTGGTAAACTCCGTAAAGGTATTCCGCCTGTGCCGTTCGGAACGAGCCATCAGGCACATTCCCGGGAAATAGCTTGTCCCATTTTATAAATTGCATCTGTTGCATCAGGGCCTTGTCAGCCCCGGCAATCAAACAAACTAAAGCACACACCGGCACAAGGGCCCAGAGCCATTGTCTTGTCTTGGCAAGCTGTACGAAAAATACTGACAGCGAGACAATAAAGGCCAGCATAAAGAAGATTGCTGCCGAACCTGCGCCAAAACCAAGAAGCACAGTCGCCGCAAGGCCCCCAAACAGACTTCCTGCAGCCTCAATTATGTATACAAGCGAAACGGGAA
>JBARPZ010000644.1:0-9314 GCA_049643445.1 Sedimentisphaerales bacterium | reverse complement strand
TGCTAATATTGGGATTTGTAATCCTGCCGTCTTTTATTGTATTGATACCTGCCAGTTTTATTGTTGCCCGGGCAGCATTATCAGAAGCGGCAGATTCCAGCGAGTTGAAAGCGCAAAAATGGCTGATTTATCCATCCTTGATTATCGTTTACGTATCTGTGCTCCCGGGATTACTCTTGTGGCCTTTGGGACTTCTTTTCCCTTTGGCGAAATTTGAGCATATCATAAGAGAATCCTATGTCCGTTTCCGCGATTTCGGCAATGACCTTCACTACTGGAGAATGGCTACGTCATTCATCATTGCTGGATTGGGTTTGTGGTGGATTATTTTGGGTGGCCTGCTTTTGAAATGGTGGCGTTTTCTTCAAATGCTGTTCAAACCTTTTACCGGCTGGTTCAGCCGAAAATGGGCGCTGATTTTACTCTTAATCGGACTTGCACTTATGATACCATCATTGGGACTGGGAATATGGTATTGGTCTGGATTGAGCATGCTTGTCAGACTCCGATGACCAGGGTGAATTTCTGGGCTACCACGCCAGCAACCGTGACATCACCGAGCGCAAGAAGGCGGAAGCAGCACTGGCAGAGTCGTCGATTCGACGGAAATGATGAATTTATGGGAAAAGTCACATCATATAATTCTTATGGGACTATAGGTTTTGTATCAGACGAATGATTCTTTTAGCTGTAGAGATTTTTGTGGCGTTTTCGATTTTTGTCCAGGGAGAATCTGACGTTTTTATCTGAACAGTTGATTTGTCAGCTCCTATCGCCGCGGGAGTATTGGCGATTATCATGTCGATGTTCTTTTCTTTCAGTTTCTTCTCAGCTCGTGTTCGGATAGCTTTGTCTTCGAGGGCAAAGCCGACAACAACTTGATTTTTCTTTTTATGCTTTCCTGCCCATTTCAGAATATCGGTTGTGGGTTTTAATTTGATAGTAAGAGATTTGTTTGTTTTCTTTATTTTGGATTTAGCTTGTTTGAGGGGTGTGTAATCAGCCACAGCCGCAGCCATAATCAGACAATCGCAGCGAGGGAAATGTTTTTTAACCGCCCCGAACATCTCGGCAGCACTATCGACACCGACAAAATCAACACCGACCGGCGGCTGTAAATCTGAAGCGCTGATAAGCGTCACCTTGTGGCCGGCTTTGACCGCTGCGCGGGCGAGAGCATATCCCATCCTGCCGCTGCTTGCATTAGTGATAAAGCGGACCGGGTCTATATATTCTCGTGTGCCGCCTGCTGTGATTAAAAGATGCATTTTGCTGAATGTTTCACTTATTCTTGCGTTTAACTTTCGAGGCAATCTTTTCAATCGCCTCTAAAATATCTTTTGGTTCCGACATTCTGCCTATACCTTCTGTGCCGCAGGCAAGTCGTCCTGTTTCCGGTCCTGTTAGCTGAAAACCCATCTTCTTTGCCATTTTGATATTTCGCTGGACGGCCTGGTTTGCCCACATGTTGTTATTCATTGCAGGGGCTAAAAGTACCACCCCTGATTCAATCAGGGGCGAAGCTGCGCAAAGCAGCGTACTAAGCAAATCATCGCAGATGCCGTTTGCAATTTTGCCTATAATATTCGCCGTTGCAGGTGCCACTACAACAATATCAGCCCAGTCAACCAGGGCTATATGGTCTATTTCATATTCTCGGAGTGTATCCCACAAACTCGTAAAAACCGCTGAGTGGGTAACGGCTTCGAAACTTTTGGGTCCAACGAGCTCGCAGGCGGCATCCGTCATTACCGTTTTCACTCCGGCACCGGCGGCGGTCAGCTTACTGGCCAAATCGACCACCTTATATGCAGCGATTCCACCGCTGACACCCAGCAAAATATTCACATTTTTAACTTTTAGATTTGGTTTTTTTGCAGGCATTGTTAATTCTATTTCATTTGCCGCGTAGTTTTGTATCTCGTGAAGCGTACCTCATATCTTGTGTCACGTTTCAATATTGGCGCCTGGTTGTCTTTTCAATAAGCGGTTAATCTTGTTCTTCATCCGGTTTAGTGCTCTTGCTTTCCTTGTACTCTGCGGTGATTTTGTCCTGCAGAATTTCCTGGATAACAATTTCCAGCATTGTTTTACCTTTGGTGTCTTCAATCAGGGGCCGGGAACCTTGTACCATCTCGTCCAGACGTTTTTGAACCAGCGCCGTTAATTTGAATCTGCCCCCGACTTTGTTGATTAAATCGGTGCTCTTAAGCTCCTCTATCATCATTTTTTCTCCGGTTTACTTTAATGATTAAGTACAAATTCGTACTAATTTATATTTGTTTTTTTTAATTCTGCTGGATAATTTCCACAACCTCGTTTACCGCCTGCTGTAAGTTGTCGTTTATAACCATGTGTTTATAATATTGCCAGGCGGCGGCGATTTCTCCGCTTGCCCCGTTCAATCTATCCTCAGCGGTTTCAAGGTCCTCTCTTCCCCTGAGTTTCATACGCTCTGCCAATTCTTTTTGACTCGGCGGGAAAATAAAAATCATCACTGCGTCTTTGTATATGCGTTTGACCTGTTTCGCGCCTTGAACATCGATCTCCAGAATAGCGCTGTGGCCACTCTGCAGCGCTTCGTCCACCTTATCTTTGGGTGTCCCGTAAAGATGCCCGAACACCTTGGCATATTCCAGCAGCAAGCCCTTATCGAGACGCTGTTGAAACTCATTCTCCGATATAAACCAATAGTCCTGGCCATCGACTTCGGCTTGACTCCTCGGCCGCGTAGTGACCGAGACACTAAGATAAACATTATTTAGCCGCTTAGCCACCTCTTTGCAGATAGTGCTCTTGCCAACACCGGATGGGCCGCTCACTATCATCACTTTGCCATTTCTATTTTTTGTCTCGTTCATTTTGTCTTTAGGTATCGTGCATGATATGTTTTGCAAGGCATATTGTCAGCACGAGAGATTACTCTGTTACTCTACATTCTGAACCTGTTCTTTAATCCGGTCTATCCGGCATTTTATGTCGACTACGCAGCGGGTAATCTCGGTATCAGAGGCCTTGCTGGCAATCGTGTTAGCTTCTCTGAGCATTTCCTGACTGATAAAGTCCAACCTGCGCCCGGCCTGATCATTTGCCTTACAGCCCTCGAGTAGTTGCTGCAGGTGTGAATCCAGCCGGGCAATCTCTTCAGATATGTCTGACCTCTCGGCAAAAATCGCCACTTCTCTGGCAAGTGTTTCTTCATCCAGCTTCAATTTTACTTCAGCGAGCAGTTCATTTACTCTTTTCTGTAGTTTTTCTGCATACCTCCGGAGGACAACCTCGCTGCGGGCACGTATTAGCTCAAGGTCCTGCTTTATAGCACCGTAGTTTTGTTTCAGATCAGCTTCAAGGGCGGTTCCTTCGACGGCACGCATCTGTTTTAGTTTCTTGATTGCTTCCTGACTTATATCTATGACCGTCTTCTTGATTTGTTCGGCTTTTTTTTCATCCGGCGTTGCCGGCTCCAATATCCCCGGAAGGTTCAGCAAAGCGCCGATATCAATCGGGCATGTTATATTGGCTGATGTGGCAATCCGGTTCAATCTTTCCATAATGGTTCGCAGAGCAGTCTCGTCTATATCAAAGAGCACATTCGCCGGTGCGTTCTTGAGCCTGAGCACATAATTAACTGTCCCGCGTGATAAATTTCTTCGCAGGAGTTTGTCAATAGCTTCTTCCAGAAACGCTACAGTCTCCGGCAGTCTTATATTGGTCTTTAAATATCGGTTGTTGACCGTCTTGATTTCAACCGTGTAGGTCACGCCATTGAGTTGGCCTTCCGCGTCTCCATATCCGGTCATGCTACTTATCATAGACACTACACTTTCAAACTAATTCAGCTACGCATTCGGCAGGGTTCCTAATTCGCCCGCTCACTGGCGGGCAAAATGCGGCTCCCATTATTATGGCACGCTTATGAAAATTTTCACCTTATGCCGGGCGAATTTGCATCAGCACTCTCACCGCCCAGCGGGGTCCCCGTCTCGCCAATCGGCGATGGCAACTCCGGACTTCTTGGCGGCCCTGGAGAAGAAGCCGTCGGTGGTGTGATACCTTCGCCAAAGTCATCAGATGGTCTGTAGAATTTGGCCATTACTACCGCGAGAGTAAGAAATACACCTACCAGCACGATTGTTACCCAGGTCAGGAAGTCGCCGGTCTTGGAACCCAAAATCCCGCTCGCCACACCTCCGCCGAACGCCCCACTTAAACCGCCGCCTTTGCCTTTTTGAACTAAAATGATTAGAATCAATGACACGGCGCAAATAAGAAAAATGGCAGCAACGACCTGCATAATAAAAGATACTGCTAACACTGGAAAAACAGTCATATTCGTTCCCCTTTCAATTGACAATTACACTGCTGCCCGGATTATTGATAAGAAATCATCTGCATTTAAGCTTGCCCCGCCGACCAGCGAACCGTCCACGTCCTGCTGCTGCATCAATTCTGCTGCATTGTCGGGCTTAACCGAGCCGCCGTAAAGAATGCGAATTTCCTCAGCTAATTGGGCATCATACATTTCGGCAAGCAGCTTTCGCACAAGTTCATGTGCTTCCTGTGCCTGTTCCGGCGTTGCCGTCAGGCCTGTCCCGATGGCCCAGACCGGTTCATAGGCGATGGTTACGGCGGAGATTTTCTCAGCACTTAAGCCGGCCAGGCCATTTTTTACCTGTCGGGTCACCACCTCGTTTGTTTGCGATGCTTTGCGCTCGTCGAGCAGCTCGCCCACGCATAATATCGGCAAAAGGCCGCCTGAAATGGCAGCGGCAACTTTTTTATTTATTAACTCGTCTCTCTCACCGATAACGTGCCGACGCTCCGAATGACCACACAAGGCATAGGTGCAGCCAATATCCTTTAGCATCGCCACACTTATTTCGCCGGTGAAAGCGCCGTCCGGCTCAAAGTAAAAATCCTGCGCGCCGACCGCGATGTTCGATGTATTAAGGGCCTTGATCACGGATGGCAGGTAAATAAAAGGTGGGAAGACCGCCATGCTAACGCTCTGGTCAGCTATTTCAGAAGCCCCGGAAGCAATGCTTTCGGCCAGACTTACACTGCTTTGACTGTCGGTATTCATCTTCCAGTTGCCGGCCACAAATGGCTTTCTCATAAAAAAACTCCTAAAGTTTTAATACAGTGCTCATGTTTTGTCATTTAGGTTATGGGCTGTGAGCCGCAATTAAAGTAATTCTGTTGCCCTCGGGAAACTGCCTAATATCGAAAGCTGCAGGCAATGCTTACGGGTTTCTTCCAGTCCCTTTTGAACTTGTTTCTCTGTCCTGTGTCCCACAAAATCCATGAAGAAATAGTATTCCCACTGCCTTTTCTTGCTGGGCCTGGACTCTATGTTTGTCAGATTGATATTGTATCGTTTGAAAACCTCGAGCACATCGGCCAGGGCACCGGCCTTATGAGCGGTGCTAAACAGTATAGCGGTTTTATCTTCGCCGGTCGGCCTTGAATCTTCCTGGCTGATTACCAGAAATCTTGTCACGTTATTAGCAATATCCTCGATGTTTTCGCAAATAATTCTCAGTCCATATAACTCCGCTGCGACCCTGGAGCCAATCGCTGCCGAGTTCGGTTCTTCTGATGCAAGTTGTGCCGCCTTGGCAGTGGAAGCAACCGGAACAGTCTGCGCCTCCTTGAAGGTGGCGCTTAACCAGTTTCGGCACTGGGCGAATACTTCCGGCTTTGAGTAAATCTTCTCAATCTTTTCCAGCGAGCAATTGCCTAAAAGATTATGATGAATCGCCATTAGAACCTCGGCACAGACTTTCACATCTGAATCTATCAGGGCATCGAGTGTTTCTATTACGCCGCCGCCCGTGGTATTTTCTATCGGTGCCAGGCCCAAATCACAATGACCCTTGCTGACTTCATCGAAGATGCTTGTGATATCCGCGAGCGACTCATATTCGACGCTCTGGCCGAATTTGAGCATAGCCGCGGTATGGCTAAAGCTACCTTTGGGACCAAGGTAGCCGATTCGCAAAGGCCTCTCCAGCACAAAAGAGCCGCTCATCAACTCACGCCAAATGGCCACCAGGCACTTATTCGGAAGTGGACCCTTATTGGCCTCGGCAATCTTGGCAAGGACCTCTTTTTCTCGGTCCGGTGCATAAACCGCCTTGCCGGTCTTGTCCTTCAGCTTCCCTATATCTATGACAACGCGCGCACGCTCATTAAGCAGCTGCACAAGCTGGTGGTCGAGTTCGTCTATTCGTTTTCTTAGTTCTTCAAGAGACATAAATCAAAATAGCTAAAAACTTAAAGCTGAAAGTGCAAAACCAGAGGATAGAACTTAAAAAGTAAATCAATTTGAATTGTAAGTTATGGTTTCTACTTTTTCGTTTTACGTTTTTAGCTTCCTTTGCTGCCAACCGTCATTGGCTATTTTCATAAAAACTATTATACTTAACAGAATATTGCTCTTGTGTCAATGAATTTGGCACATTAGATAATATTTCGCCAGCGAATTATGAGTAAAAAATGCAAAAAACGATAAAATATACGATTTTTAAGACTAAATGGGGGTATTTCGGCCTTGTCGGCACCGAATATGCTCTTTTTCGAACTCAACTACCCGGGCTTAAACGTGAAAAAATCAAATCTCTGCTTTTAAGAAATATGTCGGCCGCTCAATTCGACAAAAGCTTGTTTGGGCCGCTTCAGGATCAGATAAACACTTATTTTGAAGGTGCTTATGTGGATTTTAGGAATATCCCCATCGAACTGGAGGGATTCAGTTCTTTTCCTGGCTCGGTTTTGACTGCCTGCAGAAATGTTGGATTTGGCCGGACGATAACCTATTCCGGATTGGCGGAAAAATTAGGCCGACCCAATGCTGCCAGGGCCGTCGGCGGCGCACTTGCCAAAAATCCGATGCCCTTGATTATACCCTGCCACCGAATAGTCCGCAGCGATGGCAAAATAGGCGGATTCAGCGCTATCGGAGGAAAGGATTTAAAAGCAAAGATGCTAAAACACGAACAAGTGGCGTTATTCGATTGCAGAAGTGGTTGATTTGAAGCGACTACCAGCCTGTTACTCCATGTGTATGACTCGGTTTTGTTTATCCGCTTCCAGGCTGGCTTTTTTAATGACATCGTAGAGTAAACGGCAATCCCGCACTTTTTCGAATGCGAACTCCGGGTCTGTTTTGTCGGTTGTTATCAAAGCTACAGTGCCTATCCCAAGAATAACGTCGAACACGGTTCTGCGCATATTCAGGTCAATCACTCTGAACATATCCAGATTGTCTACTTTTCTATCGAAGATACCCCGCTCCCACTCAATCCTATCGGTTGTGACTTCGTAGTAGATCATTTTGATCTTGATTATTTTTATCAAAAGTATCAGCACAACAACTGCAGCAAGCCCAAGACCGGCAAAGACCCTGTATTCTCCGAATGCCAAAATTTGATTATCGGTAAGGTTCAAATCCAGCAGGTTTGCAGCCATGATTTCGAGGGGAAATTTTATTAAAAGGTATGCCGCAGCAAGAAATAACATTCCCTTGATCACTGCCGGTGCCAATCCAAACAGAGATGGCTTGCCCGCAAAGAGAATTGTATCGTCGATTAATTCCTCCTCGGATAAAGTCGAATCCGATTCTAATTCTTTTTCTAAATCTCTGGCCTTCTTGCTGTTTAGAAACTCACCGCAGAACCGGCACTTTACGGCCTGGGCCTGTATCGTCTCGGCACAAAATATACATTGTTTTATCTTTAAATCGATAACTGTCATTTCCATATATATCGGAAATGTACAGGAAATTTGAAAAGGAGATTCTTTCCACTATCAATATCAACAGCTCAATTTAGCGGATTTTTCAGTTGTGCGTGGAGATTTAGTACCGAAACAGTACTTTTTTCCAATGTTCACAAAAAACCGCTTTCAACGATTTGGCGTAATATCTTATCAAAAAAAGAGTTACAAAGCATATCATCACCATAACGAGCGGATTCAGTAAAAATTTTTGTAAAATAATGTAAAATATACTTGACATAAAGTATAGTTATCTTTACATTATGTTCAGTATGCTTTACATTGAAAGAAAGTAAATCGCAGTTTGAAAAGAGGAAATATCATGAATAGAGTGCAGAAAATAGCGTGGTCTTTCGTAGTTACGATATCCGTAGCCTTTCTTCTCAGTTGCATAGCGATTGCGATATTGTACTTCAAAGTTGGAATGCCAAAAGCACTCGCAGGTATCGGGTTTATGGGTATTGCCGGCCTTGGAGGATTTTCGCCTTTAATCTTTCGCAAAGATAAGGGCAGGGTAACTTTCGATGAGCGTGACAAACTGATTAAAAAGAGAGCTGCTCTTGCTGGTTTTGGCACATCATATTTATTTGTCGGCCTGGCGTGTATGATTCCATTTTCCATTCTTGGGCCGAAAGCAACAATTTCGGTTACCTGGCTGCCTAACATTTTTATGGGAACTGGTCTTAGTTTGTTCTTTGTGACCTCGGTGGCGATTCTGGTCCAGTACGGCCGGGGAAGTAAAGGAGAAAAATCATGAGCAAATTGCAAAAATCTGCATGGTTCAATCTTGCCGCTTCAGCTTTATGCATGGTGGCTGGGATATCGTGTATTATTTATCTCGCACATATGAACGCGAAAGGTGTCGTCTATATTCTAATTTGTTTAATCATTACATGTTTTATCACTCCTTGGCTATACCTATTTTACCGCAAAAAGAGCTTTGAAGCGGGCTTTGATGAACGCGAGAAAATGATCAACAGGCGCGCTTTCATACTGTCCGCCTTTGCACTAACGATTTTTTTAGGCTGTGTCTGTTTCATTCCGTTTTTTATACTCGGCGGACAAAATGTCATAAAAGTTTTCTACTTGCCGCTCATTTTTCTTAGTTCTATATTTACTGCGCAGTTCGCCCATTCCACAGCAATCTTGATCCAATGCGCCCTGGAGGAAGAAGATGGGCAGTAATAAATTAAGCAACCAGATTCGCCGGCTGCGTTTTGACAACGGCGAAATGACCCAGCAGCAGTTGGCCGACCGTGTAGGCGTGACCCGCCAGACTATCATCGCCATCGAATCCGGCAAATACGCACCTTCGCTGCCTCTTGCTATCAAAATAGCCCGCACTTTTGGAAAACCGATAGAAGATATATTCCAATATGAGGATGAAAGTGCTTAGCTCATACTATTAGGGCAGGCGGTTTTGCTGCATTTTTTTTGTAACACAACAACAGCTTATGCGTCTATAGTATTTGAAGGTCTCTGTCTGGACATTTGTATAGCTTCTTCGGAACTCTGTAATGCGGAAAAAGACTATTGCA
>JBARPZ010000643.1:0-1617 GCA_049643445.1 Sedimentisphaerales bacterium | reverse complement strand
CTTTCGAAGCATGACTTCATTGCTGTTAGTGTGTGCAAGCAGCATTCCCTTTGTCCTGCCGAGTTCCTTTGCGGCGGCTACTGTTGCTGCCGCTGCACCGGCCCCACAGGCGTTATAGTTCTCCGCGGCGCTTGCGAGCATTCTCTTCGGCTCGAGCTTCAAGGCCAAATCAATAAACTCCCTGTCGTTGACATCGCTTGCCCACTGTATAGCTTTTGCGCCGCTTCCCATTGGAGTAAAGCCATATCGTGGGCCGTAATGAGTCAAGTCAGTCGAGCCGATACAGACGACTTTCTTGTTCTCGTTTTCGCTGAGGATCCGCCCAATACCCGTACCCAATTCCACTGCTTGCTCGGTCGGAGGGACCAGGATGGGCAATATACGAGCATCTCCAAAGAGATATTGTATAAATGGAATCTGCACCTCGATGCTGTGCTCGGATCTATGGACCATAGAATCCTTAACAGCCATATTATCGCCCAATATAGCATCGGCCAACTCCTCATCGATTTCGACCTCGCCGAGCGGTGTTATCCAGCTACCGGTTTCATATACAGCCGGCGATTGCCCATAATATCCATGGGCGGCTCCAAAAATTACGAAAGTATGAACCTTTTCATGCTGTCGTTTTATGGCCGAAAAGACCATTGCCGCCGGACTACCGCTGAACATCCAGCCGGCGTGCGGGACAATACCAGCGACTATCGTATCAGGCAACGGCCCATCTGGTGTTCCCGCCTCAAGGCATTCGGTGATTTCTTCGACACATGCGTCGTGTCGAGCGGGATAAAACTGACCGGCAACAATAGGTTTTCTTGTTTGCATTTCCAGCACCAGTTCGATACTATTAGGTGTAATTCAAGACCGCAAAATATTGTAACCATTTAGGAAAAAAAAACAAATGGCATCTGAAAAAACAAGCCCCGTAGCCGTGGTAATGGGCTCCGACAGCGATATGGACGTAATGAAAAACTGCATTGAGACGCTTTCCACATTCGGCATAGAACCAATAGTGCGAATAATTTCAGCTCACCGAACGCCTCAGATAGCAGCAGAATTTGCCGACAATGCCGCCAAATGCGGGATAAAGGTGATAATTGCCGCCGCGGGCATGGCTGCTCATCTTGCCGGTGCTTTGGCGGGACGGACAAACTTGCCGGTTATTGGCGTACCGTTGATTTCGAGTTCCGGCCTTGAGGGGGTCGATGCCCTGCTTAGCACGGTACAAATGCCTCCCGGTGTGCCAGTGGCAGCTATGGCCACCGGAAAGGCGGGAGCCAAAAACGCCGCTATCTTCGCTGTGCAAATCCTTGCATTGTCCGACAAAACCTTAGCTGATAAACTGGAAGACTTCAAGAAATCACAGGAACAAAAGGTGATCGAAAAGGATTCGTCTTTGCAATAAGACTACCGGCATCGTCGGATTTTGAATAAGTTTACTAAACCTGCACCGAGTATTAAGAACATCGCTGTAGCCGGTTCGGGGGTTTTAATGAAAAGCTCGAAACTGTCTAAGGTGCCGGTGTCCCAGTCCCACGCATCGTAAATCTGCAGCCGCCAAATACCATAAGTGTCCTCGCCGTCAAATTCAGAAAGCTTGTAAGGCTCAACAGGTCT
>JBARPZ010000642.1:0-2618 GCA_049643445.1 Sedimentisphaerales bacterium | reverse complement strand
GATTAAGAAATATGACTGCCGGCAATTATGAATTTCTCTGGTATGATTGTGCAACCGGAAAACAGGTCCTGCGGACAGAAGTAACTGTTGCCGCGGGTGACCAAACCTGGAGTAAACCTGCCGGTATCGGTGATGAGGTAGCGGTCTATATCAGACGCGTTGCGGAGTAATATTAATCCGGATTTCCCATATAAAAGTAGCTCATCCAATGCTAATTTGATAGTATAGACCGTGTGGAATGGAATTAATTGAGTTTTTATCATTAATCAAGGAAGAACCCGATGGGTGAAGGCAGAAGGGATGCTCTAAGACTCAATTTTGACAAAAAATTGAAGCTGAAATTTCATGGAACAAAGGTGACAAGTGATCCCGGTATAAAAATCCGGGTTTTCGTGTAAATGTGCGGCAAAACTGCCTCGGAAAAGGAAAATTTTGACAGTCGATGTAGATTTTTGTAAAAATATTGAACGTCAATGGCGAAAATTATGTTTTTTGAACATTTAACTCATAGGGAAATGTCAGCTTGATGGACAATTCATGCTTGAGATGTTAAAGTGGGCTTTTAAATGCAGGAGAAACGGTCTGCCCAACTGGGCGGGGCGGCAACTTCGTATTGTAAGGAGTAACTTATGAAGTGGACGAGGAACAGAGTAATCGTCGTAATCATGACGGCAGCCATGGCACTATTCCTGAGTGTGATAGCCGGGTTGCTTAGGATCTATTACGCAGACATGGTGCATGTTGAGGCAGGTCAGTTTCAAATGGGCTGTAGCGATGGCCAGCATTGTGAGAAGCCTGTACACACGGTGAAGCTCGGCGGCTTCTGGATCGACAAATATGAGGTCACGAACAGCCAATATGCGAGGTTTCTGAATTGCGCACAAGATAAAGGATGGGTAGAGATCGTTCAAGAAGACTACTCGGAAGGGACTTATCTCCGTGTGAATATAAACGGGCATCGCGCTCTCACGGTGAATCATCCGAGTATTAGCTACGACGAGATCACCTACTCGGATGAGGTTTTTGCCGCAGAAGGAGAGAAAGAAGACTTCCCTGTGCACGTGACCTGGCACGGTGCCATGGCATACTGTGAAGCCTTCGGCAAGCGACTGCCAACAGAAGCTGAGTGGGAATATGCTGCGAAGGGTGGACATCTAAGCAGATTTGTGCCCGGAGAAGTGGAGTATTTTCGCTATAGCGGAAGCGACGTGGCAGATGAAGTGGCGTGGCACAAGGACAACGCTTCATGGAGCCAGCCGGTGGGGCAACTCAAGGCGAACGAGCTTGGTATCTTTGATATGAGTGGTAATCTGCGCGAGTGGACTAGCGACTGGTGTGACCTCAACTACTATGCGACTAGTCCGCAAGAGAATCCACAGGGCCCTCCCGACCCTGTCAACGCACAAGAGCTTGATTCAGTATTGGGCAAGGTGATGAGAGGCGGTTCTTGGTTTGAGCCTACCCTTCAGGAACACGAAGACGAGAGTATCGAATTTGCTATCGACGGATATCGCGTTCGCGTTACAAAAAGGAACTATGGTTGCCCGTCCAACATCAGCCAACGCACGGGGTTCCGTTGCGCCTCCTCCGAAAAGAGGTTTCCCCCCCTTCGTTGGTGCGGCGCATTCTCTACACTAGTGAAGCCGAAGAGTGCCCCCCCGGATCTTTGGCCGATTGACCCAATTGAGCCTGGGGAGCCCGTTGAGTAACTTAGTGTACGTGCAAAGTGTTGCGCACCCTGATATCTGAGCCGCTGCATGATCGATTGTTCATTGCAGTTCTTCCAGATTAATATAATGGTGTTATACTTAGCATGACTTTTGAACAAAGAATTGTGCTTTTGCTGATACAACGATGCTTTTATTGACTGAATTACGGGTCCGCACTTCTATCAAAGCTGTAAGACCAGCTCGGAAGTGTAGACCACCAGTTGTTTTGAATTTTTTCAAAATCTTTGCAAAAATTCGCCCTTCATTGCGATTTATAGCCCATGATGATTGTTGACGTTCCCCCATTAAAGACGAGCCAAGAGAGAAGGTGAAATGTATAAAATGTGGAAAGGAGCCTAAAATCTATAAACTATCGTATCTATTTCTTTTGGCTTTTTTTCTCATGGCTGGTTGCGCCTCAAACATTGCATAGATCTCGAATTTCCCCGGCTGGTTGATGTAAAAGTCAAAAAACGGATGGTCCCGCAGATAAATTCGCGCATTTTCAGGAACATAACGCGACTTGTATTTCATATCTGAAACACGAAGAACAGCCAGTTTGATCTTATACTGACGCTGGTCTCCCGGCTTCAACTCAAGCCACTTGGCCGACATCTTGTAACACTGGGTAGCTGTCTGCATCCTCCGGGCAAAAAGCCCGTCGGCATTACGAAGATAGATATTTTCACAGTAACCTGCTATGTGGTCGAGGATACGAAACGGCTCTTTGGACACGTTATTCACAGTAAGTGTAAGTTCGATCTCCTGCCCTGTGTTTACCCGATTCACATCGGACTCCAACTCTACCTTCATGTTTTTTGAAAGATTTTTCAGATGATACTGTCGGATAAACTCTGAACGCTTCGGCTCTGACATATCCCAATGAAAGGTATAGTTGGCCCCCAGTAC
>JBARPZ010000641.1:0-5353 GCA_049643445.1 Sedimentisphaerales bacterium | reverse complement strand
AGTCGCTCGAAAGTTGCCAATTTCGGGGCAGTAAGATCCACCCCGAGCTGCTTGAACTTTGCGAGAATGTCCTCTTTGGAATAGAAGCCTTCGTGGCGGAATAATTCTTTGCCTGATGCATCGTAGAATATCTGCGTGGGGATGACTCGAACCTTATACTGTCCTGCGTAATCGGGATTTATCGAGAGATCAAGGAAGTCCACTTGAAGTCTTCCGGCATATTCTTTTTTCAGCTCCTCGAGAATTGGTGCCATCAGCTTGCAGGGTATACATGTTTTGGCACCGACGTCAACCAGTCGCGGGATTGCTTTGGTGTGAACATCGTCTGTCATACCCTGGTCTGACTTGTTCTGTTTAATGACAATCACAACAACCACGGCGACAATAAGAACGACAACAATTGCTATTTTCCCAATCTTGTTCATACGCGAAACACCTTCCTTTCGATATACTGATCTTATCCAGCTAACCAGCAACCATATCCCCGCGACCGCTGCCAGCAGCAACAATGGATTACCATTGCCGCCACTGCAGGGGCACTGAAATAAAAGTGCTTGTCCAAGAATTACCATGTAAGTCTGTTTCTTTTTTTACGATACAGTTATCCGGTCGTGGCCTAATCATATTTGACCAAACCTTTCAATTTCTGTGTTCTTGTTAAAGCAGCCTGAGATCATACGAGCATTTTTTTGATTTCATCCGGCGAGGGCACTTTGCCGACGGCTTTTACCTGGCCGTCCACGGCCAAAGCAGGTGTCATCATCACGCCGAATTTCATAATTTCGTTGATATCCGTCACTTTTTCGATTTCATATTCGATGCCCATGTCCTTTGCTGTGGTTTCCGTTAATTCCGCCAGCATTTTGCATTTCGGGCATCCTGTTCCAAGAATCTGTAACTTTTTCATATTCGGTCTTCCTATAAGCTACTTGTATGATTTATCCCCAAAACGTACCAAAGAACATTCCCGAAATAGTGGCCATAATCACCACTAAACTTACAAACACGATTGTTTTCTGCGTTCCCATAACCGAGCGGATTACGAGCATATTCGGCAAAGACAAGGCCGGGCCCGCCAGAAGCAGTGCCAGTGCCGGCCCTTTTCCCATCCCTGCACCCATCAGACCCTGCAGGATTGGAACTTCAGTGAGAGTAGCGAAATACATAAATGCTCCTGCAACTGAGGCAAAAAAGTTTGCCCGCAGAGAATTTCCGCCAACCGCACTCGATACCCAATTAGAGGGAATCAGTCCTTCATTACCCGGCCGACCAAGCAAAAGGCCGGCTATAATTACGCCAAAAAACAATAACGGCAAAATCTGCTTCGCAAAATCCCATGAAGCAACACACCACTTGCCAAGCTCAGACTTTTTGAACCACGTTGCCAGCACAAAAACCAGAATCACTACAAAAATTCCTGTTACAATCCATTTTGCCGAATAGATGGTGTTCCATACACCCGTCGTCTCGTTCGGTTTACCCCAGTTTGCGAAGACCAGTATGCCTACCATAGCAGCGAAGTACACAGCGTTCTGCCAAAGTTGTCGCTTAACATCCGGCTCCGGCATAGCCATTTGACTATTGGCTTTTTCCAGCTCTTCTTTGCGATAAATCAGGTGCATTATCAGGCCGATGACAACGCTGAAAACAATTGCTCCGGCTGCGCGAGCTATACCGATTTCAAGTCCGAGAACTCTTGCCGTCAGGATTATCGCCAGGACATTTATGGCAGGCCCAGAGTAAAGAAATGCAGCAGCAGGGCCCAATCCCGCCCCCATTTTGTAAATGCCCGCAAACAAAGGCAAAACCGTACAGGAACAGACCGCAAGAATGGTCCCTGAGACGGATGCAACAGAATAGGCTAAAACCTTATTCGCCTTCGCGCCAAGGTACTTCATTACCGAGGCCTGGCTAACGAAGACAGATATGGCGCCGGCGATAAAAAAGGCCGGCACCAGGCACAGCAAGACGTGCTCCCGTGCATACCACTTAACTAAATGCAGCGATTCGGTGATTGCGTTATCAAAACGAACCGCCCCAATTGGCAGGTAATAGCATCCAAGAAATACAGCAATAATGATTGCCGGTTTTTTCCAATTTGCTTTCAGGTTCATAGCAAAACACTCGAATTAAAAGGTTTCAAATAACTTATCGCTATCTTTAGCTCGCTGAGTTAAGCCTGCTTGAGCGAGAGACGAAGTGCTGCCTCCGCTACGCGAATTCCAAGTTTTTCGGCGGTGTCCATGCCAAATTCGTCCTTTGTGATGTCATCCTTATAAGCGTTCCACAGTGTCGCTCCCTGGTGCGCCTTGGGCTTGCCTCCGACAATCATCATTTCATGGCAGAGCAGAGAGGTCTGAATCTGTTCGATGACCAGTTCCTGGCCCCCGTTGCGAAATGCCCCAACAGCCAGTACCCCAACGGGCATGTCGGCAAGAAGTAACTTGGGTGAGCGGAGAACCGCGCAGCGTTCCAGAAACGCTTTACATAAAGCACTCATACTGCGGAAATAGACGGGTGAGCCGACAATCCAGCCACGCACGTCGGGGTCCCGGAGCACAGGGAGAATAAGGTCGAAGCCGTCGCTGATTTGCTGGGCCTCGTTTGGCCTGGCACCGCCTGACCAGCCTGATATATCGAGCCCGCCCAGGTCAAGCAACTCCGCCTTGATGCGGGAATCAACCTCTTTAGCAGCATCAAGGGCGGCTTTGACTGCTGTGGCTGTGGTCTTGCCTTCCCGCGGGCTACAAGAAATGCCTAAGATTTTAACGGGCTTGTCATTCGAGGCGTTTGCAGGCGTCGAGGCTATTGAAACAGCGGCTCCGGCAGCGAGTGTTTTGGCTATGAATTTTCTGCGGTTCATCTTTGTTTCTCCAAATTGGGGTTGGCTGATGACAGAGCATAAGCTGCGACGAAGACGGCAAAAATTTTCCATTCTCGCTTCATACTTTTCCTTTCAAGACTACGTACCTATGTGGCCATATTCTCACGCAATACCTCAAAAAAAATCTGTTCATGCCGGCATGTCCGCTTTCACTAAACTCGGTGTTTATATGGCTTTAAGCAACCTTTCATTATCTTTGGCCTGCTGCTTCAAAACGCTGGTTACGCACGCGAAGAAATCGAGGATGCATGGTGTTTTGAGTTTGTAAATGACCTTGAGTCCTTCTTTGCGAAACTGCAGGACGCCGGCACCGACCATGACCGAGAGGTGCCGGGAGACGTTTGAGCGTTCGGAGCCGATTTGCTCTGCAATGTCGCAGACGCACTGCTCGCCGTCCTTTAGAAAATCGACGATTGCTATTCTCAGCGGATGCGCTATCGCCTTGGCGATTTCGGCCTGTTTTTGGAATAAAAGCTGTTTTTTCTTCGTTAACATCGTAAAACTCCAACTAAATGACTATATGATTATATACTCACATACCAAGATATAGTTCGTCCAGAGTCAAATATTTTTTCCGGATTGAGATTTTTGGGATTTCGTTAGCTAAATCAGTACTTTTTTCTGAACCTGGCGGTGGGGATGTTTAAGAGCTTGCGGTACTTTGCAACGGTCCTTCTTGCGAGATTGTTGATGCCGATCTCCGCTAACTTTTTGCGTATCTGGTCGTCACTTAAAGGTTTGGATTTGTCCTCGGCGTCGATAATCTGTTGTAATTTTGCCCTTATGGCTTCCCAGCTATATTTGGTGCCGTTAGCGTCTTTTGTGCCGCCGCTAAAGAATTTTCTCAGCGGCAGAATTCCCCATGAGCACTGGACGTACTTTCCTGAGACGGCCCTGGAGACGGTGGCCAGATGCACGCCGACATTGTCTGCGACCTTCGACATTGGCAGAGGGCGAAGATGGAGCTGGCCCTTTTCGAAAAAGTCTCTCTGGAATATGACGACGGCGCGGGTGACTTTCAGCAAGGTGTTCTTTCGCTGCTCTATCGCGTCGATAATCCACTGGGCGGAACGGATGTTGTTTTGCAAAAACTTTTTTGTTTTTTCCGCGACGTTGGAATCTTTTGCCATTTTAGCATAATGGTTATTTACTTTGAGATTTGGCACATTGGAATCTGCTAACCGGACGGAGAAGCCTGCCGAATCCTCCAATGGCTCCACAACCACATCGGCGGTAACAGGCAGATTCCAGTCCGGCCCAATTTGCAGGCCCGGGGAGGTGTCAAGCTTGCTCAGGCACTTAACGGCACGATTGATTGCGTCAACGCTGCACTTCATTTTTTTTGCGATGTCGGGGAGGCGATTTTCAAGAAGAGCGTCCATATTCTCGTCAACCAGTCGGGATTCAAAGGACATGTCCTTGCTGCCCTGTGCCATCTGGATGAGCAGGCATTCCTTCAGGTCGCGTGCGCCGACACCTGTTGGCTCTAATTTCTGGACGAGCTGAAGGGCCTTATTCAAATCGTCGAGGTTGAAATCGGTCCTGTCTTTGTTGTGCAACTGTTCGAGTCTTACGGTCAGGTATCCCCTGTCGTCGAGGTAATCTATAATCATGCCGCCTGCTTTTTTGACCGGCTCTTCGGCGTCAATCATTCTCCACTGTTCTTCGAGATGTTCGTGCAGCGATAGCGGCGGGGCGGCGGTATTATTTATCGCCTGTTGCTTCGGGTCGGGCTCGTCGGAACTAACACGTTTGTGGAAGGTGCCGGCCTGGGACATATAGTCCCGAAAACCTTCACCGAGATTGTCAAGACGCTGGAAGTCTTCAACCTTGTTGCTGTCTGTTTTGACGACCAGGTCCCTTTCATCTTCGCTTATATTGTCCGGGGGCTTGTCTGTTTCAACAGGTGGGGCTTCGGGATTGACGGGCTCGACCATTTCCAAAACGGGATTGGAATTTAGCTCCTGCTCTATTCTTTCCTGAAGCGCAAGGATCGAAAGCTGGAGAATCTCCATCGATTGAATCATGTGGGGAGCGAGCTTCATCCTCTGCTCCAACCGCATGTGTGTGCTCATCTCCAACTTCATAAAGACACCTGAGAAAGTTCCTCAGTCATTGATACTTATCGGAATTACAAAGCACCGAGTTCCGTGTAATTAAAGTATATAATATTGTGGCCTTCCGTGGCGTGACCAATTACAAAATTATATATCGAGCTTATATTATAGATTAGTGAGAAGATTCCGTCAATTATTTGAAAAAAATAAGCAAAGCTGGAGATTGTTCTTGATTAGCTTTCGGGCAAAAAGTAATTTGGCCGCAGCAATTTTAAAAGATAAACCTGATTTCTTGAACAAGGGAGTAATGTACCATGCAAACACTTAAACTCGGTTTTATCGGGGCCGGTTTCATCGGCAATTTCCAGGCAACAGCAATGAAACAGGTACGCGGGCTTGAGCTTGTGGGCGT
>JBARPZ010000640.1:0-3081 GCA_049643445.1 Sedimentisphaerales bacterium | reverse complement strand
TTCTCTCCCATTATGTACAATGCCTTGATTTTATCTTCTTCTATGGCGTGCATCATCTCGACAACGGTAAGTCCCTTTTGGCCGGAAAGCTTTTGCCCCCACGCCGACTCGAATTTTGCCTGTAACTCGGAATCTTCAACGGATTGATAGCCCGGATACACGTTAGGCAGCGCTCCAAGGTCGCAGGCGCCCTGCACGTTGTTCTGTCCACGCAAAGGATTCACACCCGACGATGCCTTTCCGATATTGCCCGTAAGCATTGCCAGATTGGCCAGTGACAGCACGTTATCAGTACCTGTCGTATGCTGAGTAATGCCCATACTGTAAATGATACTGGCGGTATTCGCTTTGGCATAAATTCTTGCTGCTGCGCGAATTTTCTCGGCGGGAATTGTCGTAATAGCTTCGGCTTTTTCAGGTGTAAAGTCTTTTAATACAGATTTGAGCTTATCAAAATCCTCCGTCCGCTCGCTGATAAAGTCTTTGTCATACAATTCTTCACTTATAATGACGTTCATCATCGCGTTAATAAGCGCTACGTCCGTGCCTGGCTTTTGGGCGATATACAACTTGGCAAATCGTGCCAGGTCAATCCTGCGCGGGTCGGCCACTACTAATTCGGCCCCATTTTTCATGACCGCCTCTTTTACAGAAAGGCCAATCACCGGATGGGCCTCGGTAGTGTTCGAGCCGATAACAAAGATGCATGCCGCATTTTTGATTTCATCAATCGAATTGGTCATGGCACCGCTGCCGAATGCTCTGGCCAGACCGGCAACCGTCGATGCGTGACACAGCCTTGCACAGTGGTCCACGTTATTGGTACCTATGCACGCTCGAATGAACTTCTGGAATACGTAGTTGTCTTCGTTCGTGCACTTGGCCGATGAAAGCCCGGCGATACTGTCCGGCCCATGGGCTGCTTTGATTTCTCTTAGCTTGCTCGCCACAAGATCAATTGCCTCTTCCCACGTCGCTTTTTCAAACTTGCCGTTTCTCTTGATAAGGGGAGTGGTCAGCCTTTTATCACTGTTGATGAAATCCATACCGAATCTTCCCTTGACGCACAAGTTACCGTCGTTGGGAATACAGCCGACTTCGCTTGTTACACGAACGATTTTCTCTGTCTTTGGATTTATGTTCAGGTCGATTTGACAACCCACTCCACAATAAGGACAGGTCGTTCTTGTCCGGCTAAGGTCTTTGCACTGGCCCTTGCCCTTTGCGGCTCGTTCATACAAAGCCCCTGTGGGACAGCTTGAGATGCACTGGCCGCACAGTTCGCAGGTCGAATCGTTCAAAGGTATATCGAAGGAAGTCGTAACCTCCACGCTCGACGCCCTTGCTTTGAATGTAAGCGCGCTGTCGGCCTGGACCTCCTCACAGATTTGTATACACCTGCCGCAGCGGATACATTTATCCACATCATATTCGAGCGCCTCATTGCCGGTTGTGTAATTTTCACGCCGTTCTCCGCCGGCAGGTTGCTGAAAGATATCATCACCAAGCTGGTATTCGTACGCATATCTTTGCAGCTTGCAGTCGCCGTTTTCGTCGCAGGTGGTACAGACCCCGCGATGTTCGTAAAATAAAAGCTCCAGAACAGTTTTCCTTATCGCCCGGATCTCTTCTGTCTCCGTTTTCACAACCATTCCGGGCTCTATCTGGAAAGTGCACGCGGAAACCGGCCCTTTCTGGCCCTCCACTTCCACCAGGCAAAGCCGGCACGAGCCGCTTGGACTTAGCCTCTTGTCGTAACATAAGTTCGGTATCTCAATATCGTTTGCAAGGGCCAGCTCAAGAATGCTTTGCCCGGCTTGCCCAGTTAGCTCATTGCCGTTGATATTTACTAATGGTTCGCCCATAATCTTAACCTTACTATTCCTCAAGGTCACACCTAAAACACCTTTGTGCCTCGCCGACCGCCTGCTCACGGTCAAGGCCGAGCACCACCTCCGCAAAGCCCCGTTTGCGTTTGTCGAGAGGAATATACTTCTCTTCAGCCCTCGGAGGTGCTTTCTCCAGTGTCTCCTCATCTGGCTTGACAAATGAAAATCCCGTGTCACCCGGAAGCTCTCCGCTTCCACCAAGCATCTTGTCGATATGAACAGCGGCTTTCTGTCCGCTTGCAATCGCCGCTATTACGCTTGAAGGACCACTGACACAGTCTCCACCGGAGAATATTTCTCCAACTGTTGTGCTATAACTGACAGGGTCGACCTTTATCGTGCCCCAGTCAGTTAATTCAGGGCCGCTGCTAAATGTCACCGCTTCCGTGGATGCGACCTGCCCGATAGCCGGTATCACCATGTCACATTCAATCACACTTTCGCTGCCTTCCACGGGTATCGGCCGGCGTCTGCCGTCAGCTTCAGCCTTGCCGAGTTCAGCACGAATAAATTCAATACCGCTCACAGCGCCGTTTTTGCTCAGAATCCGTTTCGGAATACCGAGCGTTATAACCTCAATTCCTTCCTGTATGGCCTCTTCGATTTCTTCTTCGTAGGCCGGCATTTCCTCCCGTGTCCTTCTGTAGAGTATCGTTACCTTCGCCGCCCCAAGACGAACAACCGACCGGGCCGCGTCCACCGCCACATTACCACCGCCCAGTACTACTACGGTTTTACCTTCGCAGTTCCGCCCTTTACCCAAAGCCCTTTCGCGCAGAAGTTCAAGCGCATCAAACACACCATCAAGCTCGATTCCCTCAATATTAATCGCCTTGCCTAACTGGGCTCCCGTCCCAACAAAGACCGCCCTGAATCCCTTGTCAATGAGTTCCCTGGCGTTTTCAATCCTTGAATTTGTCCGCAGTTCGATACCATGTGAGAGAATGAAATCTATCTCCTTTTGGAGCGTTTCTTTCGGCAGTCTGAATTCCGGTATCCCCAGAGCAAGCATCCCGCCCGGAATCGGCTGAGCCTCGAATATAACAGAGGACCTTTGCATAAGCGCCAAAAAGTACCCACAGCTAAGACCTGCAGGCCCACTGCCTATAATCGCCACTTCAGGAGACTTTTCGACACGACGTGCCATGAGAGTCGCATAGTCGTCCATGTTGTCGGCGATGTAACGCTTCAA
>JBARPZ010000639.1:0-7995 GCA_049643445.1 Sedimentisphaerales bacterium | reverse complement strand
CCCGCTCTATTGCGGCCGGCTGCAAAGCCCGATGCCTGCGTTGTCGGCCAAAAACGTTCTCAACGTGGAGAAAACCACGCCTCCGAGCATTTTTGGCCTGCCGCCTTGGCCTCGAACTTTTCGCTCGTCCTCATAACGACCCGGTTATTCGGATAAGCTCTAAGTCAAAGTTGTCTGAAATTAAGTAATCGGATATACTAATAGTTCAAAATGCTCTAAATTCCAATGAGATCACTATGATAGGTCACACTGAAGAAATCTGGAAGATATATCACGAGAGGCTGGGCGGCTTTATCCGAAGCCGGGTCGGGGATGCGCATATTGCAGATGATATCCTGCAGGAAGTATTTTTGCGAATTCATTTGTCGATCGACACGCTGGAAGATTGCGGGAAAATTCAAGGTTGGGTATATCAAATAACGCGAAATGCCATTATCGACCACTACCGGGCCCGACATAAGATGGGGGAACTGCCTGAAGAGCTGGCGGCCACCGAGCCGGAGCTTAGCGATAAAGCAAGGGATGATATCAATGCCTGTGTCGTTCCTATGATTGAGGCCCTGCCGGACACTTACCGCGAAGCTATGATGCTGTCTGAAATAGAAGGGCGAACACAAAAAGAGGTGGCCGAGAGACAGTCACTTTCCGTCTCCGGCGCCAAGTCGCGAGTCCAGCGGGGCAGGGCGATGTTCAAGGACATGCTGTTTGACTGCTGCAAGTTTGAGTTCGACCATCGGGGGAACGTGATGGATTATGAGAGAAAAGATGACTGCTGTGACACATGCTGAAAATATTCTTGAAAACTATGCGTCCTTTTTCGAATATCGGCGTCTACTGGGGTGAGAAGACAAAAATATGTTGTGTTAATCCAGTAGATAAGGAGACAAACAATGCAAAATATGAAAGATGATGAAATTCGCCAGGCGGTGCGTAAAAACTACGGTGAAATAGCAAAATCCGGTTCTTCGAGTTGTGGGTGCACTCCTCCATCCGGCTGTGGCGACGGAAATAGTCCAAGTGCGGCGGATGTTTCGGCCCGGATAGGTTATTCGGCAGGAGATTTGGCAGAGGTGCCGGAAGGCGCAAATATGGGGCTTGGCTGTGGGAATCCTCATGCAATTGCGTCTTTGCAGCCCGGGGAAATCGTCCTTGATTTGGGCAGCGGGGGCGGGATTGACTGTTTTCTTGCGGCGAAAGCGGTAGGGCGGGAAGGCCGGGTTATTGGTGTTGATATGACGCCTGAAATGATAAGCAAATCCCGCGAGTATGCAGAAAAGTCAAAGATGTCCAATGTGGAGTTCCGGTTAGGAGAGATTGAACATGTACCCGCAGCGGACAGTTCTGTTGATGTGATAATGTCTAACTGTGTTATTAACCTATCACCTGAGAAATCCAGTGTTTTCAATGAAACCTTTCGCGTTTTGAAGGGGGGCGGAAGGTTGGCAATCACGGACGTAGTTGCCACTGCACCTATGCCGGCACATATAAAAGAGAGTATTGAACTACACGCCGGGTGTGTTGCGGGAGCGGCGCAGATAGATGAATTGAAGACAATGCTGGAAGAGGCAGGATTTACCAGCATTCGTATAAATCCCATAGAAGGGAGTAAAGAGCTTATCCGTGATTGGGCTCCGGAGAGCAAGATTGAGGACTTTGTAGTTTCAGCAACAATTGAAGCAGTGAAGGCAAATTGACAACATTCCTTGAGACCGTGACTTATGCCACACCCGGAAAGGCATGTTCGGCCGACCCAACATCCGCACTGGACCCATTTGAAGGACAGAACAAACGGCGATGGAATGACAATCTTCAATAACGCCGTGAAATACGTACAAGAAAACCTGTGAGCGTGGTGAGTTTGACCGGCCGCGGTTGGTCGAAGCGGGAGGAATATCCAGCATTTGTTCCCTCTGAAATTGGGTTTGAATTGGGTTTGTTTTTTCGGGGTCCAAAAGGGCGGTTTTTTCATAATCCTTTGCGATAAAGAGGGTTGCATTGATTTTTTTCGTTTCGAAGTTTGGCTTTGTTTTTTCGGGGCCCAAATTGGTGGTTTATTTTCATATCCCTTTGTTAAAGCAGAAGTTACGTTCATTTCGGCCTTTTTGAGTTTGGGTTCGTTTTGGGTTCGTTTGGGTTCGTTTTGGGTTCGTTTTTCCTAATTGACCAAGTGTCCATTTGGTCGTAATCCTTTGTTAATACTTTATTTACGTTCAACTTGACTTTTTGGAAATTGGCTTTGTTTTGCATAAAAAGTTTGTTTTTTCGTACGTAAACTTTCGTACTTGTCAGGGGCCAGTTTCCAGTTGCCTGTTGCCAGTTGTCAGTAGCTCGTAGATCGTGGTTCATAGTTCGTAGCCCTGCATCTGAAATCCTAATATCTAAACTCTAAGCTCTAAACAAATCCTAATTACCAAAATATAAATGTTCAAAACACTGGCTTTTTAGCCAGAAAATGGGTTTTTGGCCGGTTTGGTGTTCCTGGCAAACTCTGCTCTAAAAGCGAGCTTTTGACGCAGAGACTTGCCTTCGTCCACAAGGCCATTGAAACGGGTGCTTTATAAGCACATAAGTAGCGCCGCCTTACATGCGGCGGAAATACCTTATAGGCACGTAAATATGTCAAAAGAGGCAAGAAAGAGAAATCAAAGATTAAAATGTAAAATGCAAAACTATGGAGGCCCTTCGGGCGGACTTTTATTTTTGGCCGGGTAAAAACGGTTCTTGTTAGTCGTAAAGATGCACAAAATGTACAAAAGCTTACATAAAATGACCAAAAAGGTGCTTTTTTAGACATTAATACACCCCTTAGGACTGGCGATAGACGACAGATGACAGATGACAGACCACAGACTCAAGACTTCAAATTCCCCAATTTTACATTCTAAATTCTCAATTATCGTTAATATTATACCTAACATGGCCGGGATGTTCAATATATTTCCAACTTTTTTAAGAAAAAAGATTAACCACTCATTAACACTGATTTCACGGATTTTGTTTTTGGCGGCAAGTGCGGAGTTGTGCCTCGCCAGCACGCGTTTGGTTTGCTAACTTGGCCGTAGATTAGTGCGAGAGAGTCATCGTTAAATATTTTAAGCCATAGATAAGCTGATTAACTAAATTTTCTTTTAGAAGGCCCACGTAAAGATATACCAATCAAACCAAGAACAACATCATATGCGAATACAAGGAAAACCGCGACAGCTAATCCCACGAGACTGCCCAACAAGCTCGGCATCCAGCTCGACAAAAGCTCCGAACATGCCCAGCTTGAGATAGCTCCTATTACTAAAATAAAACAATACCATGCCTTTCGATTCAAAAGTTTCAAAGCTGGTGAGATTGATATCACAAAATACAGACCCAATAGAATTGCTAAAGCTACACCGCCAATGATAAGTAAACTATGAAAGTGTGGCTGTAACTGAGAAAGTGTTCTTAGCTGACTGTGTGTATCAGCTATTATTTCTTCCGGAACATTGTTTTCAGCAGCCAATCGCAGTACAGGGGCAAGTTGCCATCGACAGAGCAGTCCGAAGAGGGGGACAATTAAGAATAAAAGTGCGCAACAAATGAATCCCAAAATTAGAAGGCCCCATATAAAGTACAGCAAGTCTGTCAGCATTCTTATTATCATGTACTTTCCCAGTTTCCTTCTACTAATATGCGAACGTGAATGCAACACAGTTGAATAAGTCCCACTTGACCACTTCCATGATATTATGAACAATATGAAGACCGCTGTTAATACTATGCTCATCAAAATATAATACACGTGTCCATTTTCAAGACTTTGGAGCGGCAGTATGGCTGTAAATACAAACATGCTGATAAAAACAAGCAACACCATTGCAAGGCAAATTATCCAGAAACGCCATCCCATCTTTACGGAAGCCCTAAGGGTTGCACGCGCTGGTCGACCTACATCGAAACGATTACTGAGCCACAATCCCAATCTGCTGATGTAAGAGAGCAACTGTGTATGTGCAATGACACCACAGGAAGGAATAGCTGCCAATAGAGCACCAAAACAAAGTGAACCTACTGTGCAATGAACCGCCATTAATCCCATCGTGCGAACGAAGCCGTCAACTACCGAAAGAGGTATTTTGGACATGCGAAGCATTATTTTAGCCCAAAAGACGAAGTAAGAACCGGCGAATGCCCCGAAACAGGTTACAAATATAACAACGTAACTCTTGCCTACAGCTACGAGCCATTTCTTCACCACTGCTTCTGGCTTATCGTTCCTCTTTATATGAGGGCGCTTCCAAAACATAAACTAATGTATCCAAAAAAATATCCTGGTCACAAACAAATAGCAGCAACTTCGTTACTCTCACAAAGAACCTTTGGGATTTACGAGGGGAAGTTGTTTAATTTCTCTCTTTTCCATAGCCTCAAATCTTAACTCGAAACCGCTTAAAAGGCAATATTTGTCTATAAAAGCCCTTGCCTGACATACTCAATAAGTAGTATTATCCCTGCAAAATCCAGATATTTTTTAAGGCAAGTGCGGGGTTGGATAGTCATTAGTTGAAAGAATTATGGACGGACACCTTTAATTGCCTCGCGGGTTATTGCGACTTGTTCGCCTTCTCTTTTTTAAAAACACTTGGAAAAAGGACAACTCTATTTGGGAAATTATGCCCGAAAGGCGAGGCATCTATAGTCCGCCAAATCAAGTTGTTTTCAAATGGCATTTCTACCAGTTCCAAATCAAACTTCCCAAATGAGATTACTTCGCCTCGGCTGACATGGATAGCGTGAAGTGTGGCGGTTTTTCCAACTCGTTCTCCTTCTAGGCTGACGTCGTTCCATGTTAGATTGTCAGCTAGTCGTCGAGAACTAACAACACCACGGACGTGACCGTTATCAAGTTCGAGTTCTACTTCTAGATAGTGACTATCTGTGTGTCCAACACATCCTTCGTTACCCCATGCTCCAGAAAATGCTTGGTCAAGATCCAATTCCATCTTAGTCCTTTGGAATTTCCAGGTCTCAAAGACAGAAAAGAGTGTATTGAATGCGTTCGTCAAGGTAGCAATCGCGACAATTAATAGGGCTACGATAACACACAATGCCATAATCGGTCGATTTTTCCACCGACGAAGCGTTTTTTCCACGAGTGTATTATCTTCATCCATGTTGATGGTTTTTTAATGGTCTTTTATATGAACATAATAATATACAACACGCTTCTCACTGATTTTATACTGCCATTATTCTAATATCAATATATTACAAATAGATGACTGTCCTAGTTTTCTCAAGTTTTCTCACCATATCCGATTTCTAATTAACGTCCTTACAGTATCGACAATCTTACATACTGATGCCATCTCTTGGAGTAATTCATCGTAATGCTTTTCAAATACATCCGCACTTACTTCAGGTGAAGAATATTGTTGAAGCTTATCGATTATTTCATTCAAAGTATCAATCTTGGGCATGCTATTCAATATTGATTCACAAGCTTCAAATATCTCAGGATGATAAAAGGGCTGGTTAGTATATACCGTATGTGAAATGTCCCTGATAATGTTAGGCAATTCCTGGACTCTTTGTGTGATGTGTTTAGGTTTCAATAGCTCATCAAAACTTCTCACCCACGGCACCAGTCTTATAAGCTGTTCCCACAGTTCTTTGTAGATTTCAAATTCTTTTTCAAACTGAAGCTTATGTACAGTGTGTTTCTTATCAGACTTCGATTTGAAGGATTCTAATTGCTTATCATATTCAGCTTTTTGCTTTTGTAGCTTTCTATCAACAACCAACTTCCCCACGATCCCTACAATTGCCGCACCAAAACCACCTGAAGCTATTAGCTTGAGTACCTCAACAACTTCTACAGATATTAACTGTTCTTCCGCCATTGTATATTACCTGTGCCTAACTATGATTATACAATCTGTATAAAACGCCAAACACAGACTTCTTTCTTCTTTATAAAAAGTTCCCGTTGCTTCTTATTTTTCTTATCAATCTCTTTCATTGAATGATTCCGCGTGTGCAAACAAGTTGCATACACTACACGGTTCATTTGTTGCCTTCGTCGCCAACTGTAGCGCCTTGTTCTGATATTTTCATATTCAGTTCAGCACGTTTCCTTTTAGACACTTTTTCATATTCGACAACATAATGTGCCAGACCTCCACAAAGGAAACCAACAACTGAGCAAAGAAGATCTTTGAGGTCTTGTCCTCTTTCTTTGCGAAGATTGGTATATGTTTGTCCCATTGGTCTACCAATCAAGTCAACATCTTCAAGCTTGATATCGTAACCGAGTTCATGCGCCATTTTGTTACGAAGTTTGTTCAGATTCTTGTGACAATCAATTAAATCCTTTTCCACTATGCCAAACGAATCCATAAGGTTAAGTTTCTGGGCATATGTAAGACCACCCTTATTAATAACTTTATCGCCCTTCAAAAGGAACAGTTTTATGAAACGCTCAATGTAGCGTTCAGACATTAGATGAGCCCTGAGCACGATAAGCTCTGGTTCGAGTTCGTAGTCGCAATGCTCCCAAATCGAATTGTACTCTTCTTCAAATGTACTCATTGTTGCCTTCTATTCTCGCTAGAACATAATAATATACAACATTCTTTCAACTGATGTTATCTTGTCATTATGCTTATAACATCTTATTATTAATAGGTCACTGTAAATACTTATTAAGTTTCGTTGGTATTCTTATATGAAGATTCTTCAGCTATTTTGAGGATTTTACTAGCAACAACAATTCTTTCAAATGCATCATAGAAATCCATCTCAACTTCTCTGTGAGAACATGGATTCTTATATAGTCCATATGCTCCGGCTATGAAATTGGACTGTGCTTCTCTTTCAGAGAGTGGAAGATCGTAGTTGGTCAAAACTCCTTTTTGTGGATCAAACACCTTTCTTATAAGCTTAACTCCATATTGGTCATGTGAGAGATTTGCCTTTTTTCTAATATATATCTCAATGCATTTAAAAGCTTGGAGCACAGCACTTTCGAACTGACGCTTTGACAAAAGATCAAAGGATTTACTCATTACATCAGGATGAACGTATGCGGACGGAGTTATTGTCCAATTTTTCACAACTTTTTCAAAGTGCTTTTCTTCGAATTGAAAGCCAGTTTTTGTTGGAAAGTAAACTTCTTCACCATCATCGTCATAACCCCGCTGATACAAACGTATGTCAATGAATGTTGAGTTATTGTTTTTGTATTTTACACGTGAAAACCTAACTGGCTGATATGATCCAGTTTTGGCTTCTCCAATTATCTCTCGATATTCAATTTTCTCTTCAGTGCTCATTATTTCCAACCCAAAGGCAGTTTATCGATGACATCTTACTTTCACCCAAGTTCATCCGTTGCTTTTGTTCAATTTTCATATCTCATATTTATTCGATAGTCGTTAGTATATAGTATTTAGCCGTTTCTGGCTTATTAAATGTTGATAGAAAAAGGGATAATTTCATATTTCAGATCTAAGATTTCACATTGGCACGTAAATAACTGGATTCCTGCCTTCGCAGGAATGACAAACAGGCGTCGTTTTTTCCTTTTCATTTCTCAATGTGAATGCGAGAGCTACGAGGTTTAGAAGAGGCAATCCATATAAATGATTAATGATGAATGATGATTTATTAATTATTTGAGATTCTTCACTTCGCCTTGCTACGTTCAGAATGACATTTTGTGGTGGATCCCTGTCTATGCAGGTATATATGCTGGATCCCTGCCCCCTGCCTAAGACATGCTGGGGCAGGCTACTGCATGCAGGGACTGGCGGGGAATAGCATAGAACTGGCCAAAGGGCAATAAAAAAAGTAGTAAGGAATAAGAAGTAAGGAGTAAGAATGAAGAATTTTGCGGTTTTTATGAAATGTCAACGCAATAGTAATGAGCGTTACGGGAGGGACCGCACATATCAATATGCTTGATAGCCAAGCGTAAAGGCTTAGAGGGTGGCCGCCATAGCCACTACAAACGAATAATAA
>JBARPZ010000638.1:0-3323 GCA_049643445.1 Sedimentisphaerales bacterium | reverse complement strand
CAATTGACGGCCTAAATAGCTGATTTCCAGTGTAGTGTTCTCCTGATGGAGTGTATCTGGTGATCACCAAGTAATCATTTTTAGTTTTTTTCTACTTCTCTTGATCAAGTCGAGATCTAAGAAACTACGAACCATACCGATACGCCCAAGTCGCCTGCGGATAGTAAATGGCGTCTTTCTCTCGTATGATCGTAATGCATTAAATACAATATCTCGATCAACTGGGTCCCATGAGGCAGATTGAGTCAAAAAATGTGACCGGAAATCAGAAATAAAGTATTTCCGTGCAATTCTCTGATTTCTGAGATTACTATTTGCCTTTGTAGTGCTTCCCTCCCATTCAGTTCGAAAATATAGAATCTCATCGATAGTCTGTATGCCGGAAATCATTGACATGCAAAAAAACAGATAAGTATCAAAGTAAAAAAAGCCGGGATAGCTTCTCATGGGCAACAGATTTACAAGGTCATTCTTGCGTACAATAAATCCTGCGATTCCAGCGCAACAAATGCGTTGGTCTTCTGCTCGAAGGAACATTTCAAGTAATGTCTGTTGGGGTCCGTAAAATCTTTCTTCCGGGCAATAAGAGTAAATTGTTTTTCCCTTCACGTTCCTACAGCTAAACCCCGGTAACACAACAGAACTCTTACTACTTCTTACAACACGCAACACCTTTGAAACAAATTCAGGGACAATCCAATCATCATCTGAAACAAATACTACCCATTCAGTTTCAGACATCTCAATGCATTTTTCATGATTTCTTATTGATCCATTGTTAGTTTCTGAAAAATGAATTGACATATTAGGCCAATGAACAGAATTCCGTAGGTATTCTCTTGTGCCATCAGTAGAAGCATTGTCTGATATGACAAGATCAAAATCGCTACATGTTTGGGAGAAAATACTCTTAACACATTTTCTTAGTTTATCTAAACGATTGTATGTCGGGACCATTATTGTGATTAAGTTTGAATTCTGGACGTTTTCTTTATTCACATCCTACCTCCGCTCTTTTAGCAAGTTCCAACTTAATCGTTCTAACAAGACCATCCTCCAGCGAAACCTTGGGTGTCCAGCCTAGAGCACGCAAGGAACGCGTGTCGACATGTGATTCCATTATCTCATGCTCTCGGTAGGGCAAAGCTCCAAAATCCAAGAATGTACTTGAGTTATTAACAATGGATTTTATTTTTGTCAATAAGCTCTCGATTGATGTATTACAATTCGTTCCGACTTCAAAACGGTGAACATCTCTGTCAAGATCAGCCAAGTTTTGGTAAACAATCATGAATGCTTCAATGACATCATCTATGTATATAAAATCTCGCTTTTGTTTTCCAGAAGTTAACTTAATACGTCCCACACCGCTGATGATTTCAGAGATCATCCTTGAAACAAATTTTGTCTTATTGTCGAAGGGACCATAAAAATGCTCCAATGCCATGTTCACACAAACAAGACCGCTTTGTGCAAATGCAGGCATCCACTCTGAGAATTGTTTCTTCGAAAGCGCATAGGCATTGATTCGTTTTTCCAGTATTGTGTCTGTATTAATAAAACAACGGAGATTGTGTCGCACTCCCAATTCACACAGCTGAAGGGGCAACAACAGATTTGAAGTAATTATGTTGGTGATATCGGATGAAATGCCGTAATCTGTGGCGCAGTGAAAAACTGCGGTGATGTGATTTTCGTGAAACACTTGCGAAAGAGGCACCTCGTCACAATTGTAAACTTTGCATTGAGCACACTCATCCTTGATTCTCCAAATATTCGAAAAACTCCTTTTTAATAGTATGATCTCATAATGCTCGGCCAGCAAGCGACGAACAAGGTGGCTCCCAAGAAATCCTGTTCCACCTGTAACAAGAATCATACCGTTGTTATCCATTGACTAATTCAGCCACAGCATATTAGCAATCCAAAACAGGCGACAGCCTCACATTTGTACGGTATGGACATGACCACCCTACGCTACCAATATTCTTCTCTAATTTCGTAATAGATGTTCCTTCAATTCTTCTCGAGACCGTACAAACTTAATTTTATGATCACTTTCCTCAAGCATCTTCTGTTTCCATGCCTTTTTATCAAATCCATCCTTTGTCCTGATTAAATCAAGGATACTGATACAGGTCACTCCCGATTTTGCCAAATAGTTCATGGAAGTAGTTGCCGCGGCTATTACTACCTTAACACTTTTTACTAGAAACTCAGACGGCACATAGGCTGGGAATATATTGTAGTCGTCGAAAAATCTATCGAGTTTGTCTGATCCCGGGTGAGGCTTATAATAGACGTCAGGCACATTTTGTTTAATGAAACCATAACTTTCTTTTAAATCCTCTACATCATAGATCATGTCAGACATCTTTAAAGAATAACCACCTATAATGGCGCATTCTAACGAGTTTGTCGACATGGTCAATCCCTTATATACATCTATTGCATGTACATCCGGAGAAGTTAACTCATTGATCCTATACTTAGCCATAAAATTCCCTTGGGCCCAGACAAAGGTCCCCGAAGATACACGTCTATAATGAAAGTAAGGTTTATACATCAGATTATAAAGAAGTAAGTATAATAATTCTCTGATATTGCTTGGCAAAACCCTTTTCGATGCATCTTCCTTGCCTTCAGGCCAATAGGTCACATCTAAATCTTTTCTTTGCTCTGCAAATCGGGCAATCAAGTCCAAACCAACAAGATCAATGCATTTAACAGTAAAATATAAAGTTCCGTTTGTGCACTGCGAGGAGATTTGTTCAAATCGTTTCTGAAGGTCTCTTTTGAATCTTAATACTTTAACCGGATTCCACAGTTCCCGTATTCTTGGCTTAGATTTCATCTCATAGTCAAAGCTGATTACCGGCCATTTCATAAGATGACACAACTTGATTATATCCAGATTTGGTGAGATAACAGTGATTTCTTCGCCCTGTTGAATAAAATAGCAGATCAAACGAACAGAAGGATAGGAAGGAGAGTAAATATACTTCATATAGTATGCCTATATCAGTGCCGGCGATTTCTGATGATATAATTTACTGTAATACCCATTAGAAGCCAGAAGGCTCTCATGTGTACCTTGCTGTTCAATACCTCCATCTTTTAAAACAATAATTTTGTCCGCATATTGAATCGTTGTCAACCGATGCGCGACTATAAGCACAGTTAAAGAATGTGACAATTTATCCAGGGTACTTTGAATACGGTATTCCGATTGATTATCCAGAGCGCTTGTAGGCTCATCAAGGATCAATATCTGCGGTTGTTTCAGCAATGCCCTGGCAATACCGATGCGTTGTTTTTGTCCT
>JBARPZ010000637.1:0-2034 GCA_049643445.1 Sedimentisphaerales bacterium | reverse complement strand
ATGCGGCTTGGGCAGGAGCAGACTTTTTTGTTACTACCAATCTAAAAGAAACTCGAATATTCAAAGTAGTTAAAGGCAAGATGCCTAAAAAGCTGGAAGAGATAATTGATATACCTAATGCAAAAATTATTGACAGCCAGAAGAAAGTGACAGAGCTATTAAAACAGACCAAGGCATTTACAAGGGATGAGTTTTCGAAGCTATTGTTTAAATGCCATAATATTATTCGTAACAATGATAAGCTTTCTCCCGAAGCGGCATTTGATGAGATAAGCAAAATCTTATTTATCAAAATACGTTATGAAAGAGAAAATAAGGCATCTCAATTGTTTTCTAAGGTACAATTTATTAAGGACAAAGAATCTTATGACCGCCACAAGTCAAAAGATAGCCGTCCTTTTTATCAACAACTATTCGAAAGCACTAAGGAAGACTTCAAAGACGATGATTTGTTTTCAGAAACTGAAACTATCAGGATCCGAGAAAACAGCTTTGAAGATATTGTTAAGGAATTAGAGAAATACAATCTTTCCACAACTTCTGATGATGTTAAAGGCATTGCATTTGAACAGTTTCTAGGCCGTACTTTCCGAGGTGAATTAGGACAATTTTTCACTCCAAGAACCATTGTTGATTTTATGGTTGAGGTGCTTGATCCACAGGAAGGTGAAGCGGTTTGTGACCCTTGCTGTGGCAGTGGTGGATTCTTAATTAAAGCTTTTGAATATGTAAGATCCAAAATAGAACAGGACATTCACAAAGCCAAAGGGAAAATAAAGGCAGAATATTATACGGACGATTACGATAAACTTTCAGAAAATAAAAAAGGTGAAATTGATGAAAGAATAAACGCTTTATTTAACACTCTTAACCATGAATTAGACATAAACAACAAAAAAAGCAGATTGAGAGTTCTTTCCTATGATTGCATCTTTGGAACTGATGCTAATCCAAGAATGTCTCGTACCGCAAAAATGAATATGATAATGCATGGAGATGGTCATGGTGGCGTCCACCACAATGACGGATTATTGAATGTAAACGGAATATTTGAAAATCGCTTTGACGTAATTTTAACAAATCCACCATTTGGATCAAGAGTGGACAAAACATTAAAAATTACAGAAGCAGATGAATTTACTGATCAGGCCAAAATATTGAAGTATCAAAAACGCTATGGCAAGGCATATGATGAGGCAATGAATCAAATAACAGACAATATTGATGAGTCTATCTTAAGCTTATATAAGACTGGCAAAATGAGTTCGCTAACTGAAGTCCTGTTTATTGAACGATGTCTAAATCTACTAAGGCCAAGCGGACGAATGGGGATTGTTTTGCCCGAAGGCGTCCTTAATAGTGGCAACTTGCAAAAGATTAGAAGCTTTGTAGAAAGTAAAGCCAAAATCGTTCTCATTACTTCCATACCACAAGATGTATTTATTGCCTCCGGTGCAACCGTAAAACCAAGTTTATTGTTCTTGAAAAAGTTTTCTGAAAAAGAAGAGAGACAGTACAAAGAAATTAAGGAAAAGGCTAAAAAAGAAATAGATCAGAAGTATGCGAAAGAAATAACACTTATTAAAAACAAGCTGACCCTAAAAGGGAAAAAAGCATCGAGTACAACAAAGAAAAAAGAGCTTAGGGCGCAATTAAAACAATTAGAACAGAAGATTGCCAACGAAATACAAACACAGGTCAAGAAAGAATTCGACTATCAAATTCCCATTGCCGAAGTTGAAAAAGCAGGCATAAGCACAACTGGAGCACGGATTGAAAACGAATTGGTTCCATTAAGAATAGAATATAGTAAATACCGAAAAGCTAATAAATTATGGAAAAGCAATTTTATCACAGTAACTTATGAAATACAAGATGGTAAATTATTTAGATTAGTTGAAGGCACGCCAGAAAAAATCCACGAATAAAATGAATAAACAAACTAAAACATTTTTAAAAACGATAAACTTCTCAGACACTATCTATTGGGACGTCAAAAGGTACTTGTCTTCTGAGTTATTTTCTGATTTTGAT
>JBARPZ010000636.1:0-4743 GCA_049643445.1 Sedimentisphaerales bacterium | reverse complement strand
CTCCAACCGAAATAAGCCATACCCGGAATTTTCGCGAGTTACCCATAACAACCTCGTTTCGCTATACAGGGATCCAAAGCGCCCTTTATGACGGTTGGGAAGGCGGCAGGTACCTGGCCATAAGGTCCTGCCATTTGCCGGTACTTTTCAGGATATATTCTATCACTTCCCGCACAGCCCCCCTGCCGCCGGTTCGAGTGGTTACGTAATCAGCATAATGCTTAACTTCATCAACTGCATTGGCAACAGCTACACCAAAGCCTGCGTATCGAATAGAGGGCAGGTCCGTCAAATCATCACCAATGAAAGCGATTGCTTGTGGCGGAAGGCCGAGTTTTTCAGCAAGCTCTTTTAGAGCGGGCAGTTTATTATGACAATCCTGGATACAATATTCTACATCAAGCTGCTTAGCCCGGCGGCTGGTCGGCTCAGATTCTCTTCCGCTCAAAAAAGCGACTTTCAGACCGGCCCTTTGCCACATTCGAATACCGTGGCCGTCAAGTGAACTGAAAACCTTGCTCTCGCTGCCATCGGCATTGATTATTATGGCAGTATCGGTTAAGACACCGTCAACGTCCATCACCAGCAACTTTATATCTGCAAGATTCGACATAGTAATATCGATTCTCGAGCATCCTGTATCGAGAATCCGTTTTATTTATCCAACTACTTTTATCGTTACAATATCCTGTACGTCGATCAGGCCGACAGGCCTGTCATCTGCGTCAATAACCGGCAGGTCATCAATTCTATATTTGTGGAAAATAGCTGTCGCCTCTGCAGCGAGGGCATCGGCTCTTATCCTCTTGCAATCGGCGGTCATGATGTCACCGGCCTTTAACTGAAAAGCCTGCTGTCCGTGCTGTGCCATCAAACGCCTGAGGTCGGCATCAGTAATTATACCGGCCAGCTTGCCGTCCTTATCAACGACCATGACAGCCCCGTGGCGTTTTACATCGCTGGTTTTTTCAAGCAACTCTTTAACCGTGTCAGTTACTTTTGCGAGGGGCAATTTTTCTCCGGGCCTGAACATCATCGACTGCTCAACCGTCATCAGCTTCGCGCCAAGAGAGCCTCCCGGATGGAAGCGGACATAATCCTCAACGCTGAAATTACGCGCCTTCATAACGGTAAAGGCGAGAGCATCACCAACAGCCAGCATACAAGCAGTAGAAACACTCGGGGCAACGCCAAGCGGACAGGCCTCGCTTATTTGTCCCATACAAAGCACGACGTCGGCATGTTTGCTTAGAGTTGAGTCACTGTCGCCTGTTATCGCTATAAGTTTAATCTCCAGCTGCTTGACCAGATTTATCAACCGAATGATCTCATCGGTTTCACCGCCGTAGCTTAGTACAATCACTATGTCATTTTTGCGGAGCCTTCCGAGGTCGCCGTGAACGGCCTCGACGGGATGAAGAAAATGGCTCGGTGTTCCGGTCGAAGCCATGGTAGCGCTTATCTTTTGCCCGATGATTCCGGCTTTACCTATACCGCTTACTATGCAGGAGCCCGTGCAGTCATAAATCATCTCGGCAGCCTCAGCAAAAGAGTCATCGACAATCGGCGTTATAGAACCTATAGCCTCGCCTTCGGCTTTGATAACTTCTCGTGCATAATCCAGGTCGAATTTCAACTGCCATTAGCTCCTTTATCAATTACTGCACTATTAGTTGCTTTTAATACTTATACTTTTACGACAATTCCGCGCTCATTATAACAGACCAACTCGTGCTTTTCGCCGGTATAATCCGGCGCCGAATGGATAGTAACACGCTTCTCGCTAAGCTGCTCAATCTGGGCAATCAGTGCCCTCTTCGCATTCTGCAGATAATCGGCAACTTCAGGGGAAACAAACAGCTCAATACGTTTTATTTGTTCCTGAGATGCCGAAAGATTCAATAGTCGAATAACCTCAATAGCTAACGACTCATGGCTTTTGACAAATCCGGAACCGGCACAATGAGGACAGGCCAGATATGTGCTTGACTGCAGCGAAGGGCGAATTCTCTGGCGTGTCATTTCGAGCACGCCGAACCTGCTCATCCTAAGTATTCTCGAACGCGCACGGTCGGTCTTGGCAGCGGTCCGAAAAACCTTTTCCACATCCCTGCGGTGCTTTTCACTCTGCATATCAATAAAATCACAGATTATCAATCCGCCCAGGTCTCGCAATCTAAGTTGTCGTGCAATTTCAACTGCCGCCTCCATATTTGTCTCGTAAGCGGTCTGCTCGGCACTGTTAGGCTTTCTGTGTCGACCACTATTGACATCTATGGATACCATTGCCTCTGTTTGCTCTATTACAATTGAGCCGCCGACTTTAAGTTCCACTGTGCGGGATTGGACCTTAGTAATCTCGCCCTCAATTCGGTACTTGTGAAACAGCGGCACTTTGCCATCATAATAGATTGCCCTTTTCCTTAAACGCGGGGTTGCAATGGCGAGAAAATCCCTGATTTTGCGGACCACATTTTCGGAATCGCATATAATTTTGCTTATCTTACTGTTAAAGATATCCCTGATGGTCCTGATAACCAGGTCCGATTCCTGGTAAAGCTCGCCAGGTGCTTTCTCAGTCTCTATCCTCTTTTCAATAGCGGTCCACAAGCGCTTAAGATATTTCAAATCGTTTTGTATGTCCCTTTTGGAGCAGCCCTGCCCTGCCGTTCTGATGATAAATCCTATACCTTTGGGCGGCTTACTCTGGGCGAGAATCTGGCGTAGCCTCTTGCGCTCATCTTCATCTTCAATCTTGTGTGAAATTCCGTGTTTTTGCATCCAGGGCATCATAACCAGGTACTTTCCGGGTAAAGCAAGATATGTACTAAGTGTCGGCCCTTTTGTCTTTACACCTTCCTTTGTTACCTGAACGACGAGCTCCTGTCCCTTACGAAGGCTATCCTGAATAGGGGGCCTCTGCTTTAGGGATTTTCTCCGGCCGATGCTGTCGGCACGCCCGCCGCCGGTGCCGGAAAAATACCGAGGGTGCAGGTCACTGATGTGAAGGAAACCATTTCTACCTATCCCAAAATCAACAAATGCCGCCTGTATCCCGGATTCAATATTTGCCACCTTTCCTTTATACACATTGCCAACGTGGCTGCCTATACTCGCTCTTTCCACGTACAGCTCTTCAAGGGAGCCTGCCTCCACAACTGCCACCCTGCACTCCTCGCTCTCAGCTACATTTATAAGCATCTCTCTTGTCATTGTTTGTCCCCGTATCTCATGGTTCGTGTCTCGTGGTTCGATTCACGATTAATTGACCTGCCATTGCACATTCGTACGTCTGACCGGCGCAGTCAACATCTCTGCGTCGAGCTCCAGCAGTTTTAAAATCTCGTCAACTCGTACCGTACCGGCCGAACTGATTTTACATTCAACAACTATTGCTTTATCACCTGTTTCAATTGATTTCAAGAAAGGCCTGACGTCTACATTTTTGAATTTCGACTGTTTCGCATCCCCCCTGCGCTGCAGATTTAGACTTTCACTTGCGATCAAACGCTCAATTACAGTCTTTAGCTTCTCGTTAATATATTCGGGCGGTACCGAAAAAATATATGTAGCTGAGTCAGGCTGATAAGAGACATTTGCTTCCGCAGCTTCGACTGAAAGCAAAACACAATCCTTCGGTAATTGGCCGGAGAGCCTGTCCTTGATTCGTGACTCGTAATCCGCCACTTGCGGCCCGTTCGGGTCACGGTTTACCCGAAGACAGAGTAAATCATCGTCCGAGGCAACGGCGACAGTTCTGGGCAGGGGTAAGGACAGTCTCGGACGAGGATTGAAACCTTGGCTGTATCGCATGTTGATACCGGCACGAACGCAGGCCCGCTGAAAAAGTCTGACCGTTTCAGCGTGTGAGAGGAACCGCAGGCTCCCTCTTATCTTGAATTTTATTATCAACAGGATAGTTTCGTTCGACACTGTTATGTGCGTATCCCCTTATTCTATTTTCAGGGCTGTCCTGATAACAATTCGCAGCCTGTTATCCGTGCCTCCAGACGCAATACAGTGCGTCTGGTAAGCCTTTTGAGCATTATGCCCATCTTCACATTAAAAACAAGCATTTTTTATTAAAACTGTGTCCTCAGGATTGTGCTTTCGGCTTACAGGGGTTATCTGGCCCTGGCTTTGGCGACAGTTACAGAGGAATTTGCTTCTGCTTTTGTCTTTTTTACTTTAGAATCAGCTAATGGTCTATCTCTGGATAATCTTACTGATTCTGGTCAATGCACTTTGCCTTGTGCTTGTGCTTTTCGCACTGCCGGGCAACTGGCTCATCGTCATATTGACCTGCCTGTTTGCGTGGTGGCAGGAGGGAGTTTTCTCTATCTATACGCTGATAGCAATAGCGGTGCTGGCTACGCTTGGCGAATTGTTCGAATTCTTCGGCGGTATGGGCGGCGCGAGAAAAGCCGGCGCACAGTGGTGGGGCTCATTTGGAGCGCTTGGAGGCGCTATCTCCGGTGCGGTCCTTGGCACTTTCCTTATCCCCATACTTTTGTTCGGAACACTTATCGGCGCCTGCGTGGGAGCAGGTATCGGAGCGTGGTTATTTGAACTGGTCGCCGGGCGGCGGATGAAAAATTCGGCCCGCTCGGCCCTTGGCGCAGGCATAGGTGAACTGCTGGGCATCACTATCAAAATCACTCTCGGCTTTGTCATCTGGGCAACTATCGCAGTCGCCGCCTTTTGGCCGTAAAGACATATCATGCGTGAAAACATCGCGCACGG
>JBARPZ010000635.1:0-1601 GCA_049643445.1 Sedimentisphaerales bacterium | reverse complement strand
GCTTGGCAGCTTCCCACTGCTCAATTGGTGTTAGCGCCGAAGAGATAATGTGCAGCGCTTGTATGGTCATGCTTTCAGTTATCATGTCGCACCCTGACGATTTTTCGGCCAGATGAGGTGCTGAATTCATCTTAAAATTTCTACTGCAGCCCTTTTTTTAAGATTTTTGTCTTGATATTTTTATCTCACTCGTATATATTATTGCTAAAGGACGAGTGTAAGAAAGCTTGTCTTATTTGCTTCTATAGCTTCTACCCCAAAATAGCGCATTTTTTCGTAGCCCCATCATGGCTCAGGCGTAAACAGAGAGGTTGTTGGTGAAGAGACAAATGCCAATGTTGTTTAGGGGGGGAGTTATTGTCTGCTTAATAATGGTTTTCGGTGCGGCTCCTGCAAAAGCCGTCCTGACCGTATTGCCAGATGTCCCTATTTACTACCGGTACAACGGCTGCTCACCGACGTCCGGCGGCATGCTCGTCGGATACTATGACCAGCTTGGCGGATACGACGATCTCATTGCCGAGACAACCGATCCTTACGATATGATCGCCACGCCGCTCGATGGCTTCACAAACAGCATTGCCGATTTCATGAACACAGACGCTTCAGGCGGCACCTTTGACTTCATGATAGTAATCGGTATGGAGGGCTACATCGAATGGGACGATCCCACCACGCCCATAAACGAATCCTATTCTGCCACGGTTTGGAATGAGTACACCTATGAACCGGAATTGATGGAAGGAGGCTATGTCGCCGGTGAGTTCACCTGGTCCGATTATGTTGCCGAAATTGATGCCGGTCGACCCATGCTGCTATCCTGGGGGACCCCTACAGGTAGGGGACACACTACTATAGGCATCGGATACGACGACAACGATACGCCAAGTCTTTTTGACGACAGAGTGGCCACGTACACCACCTGGAGCGGCTCTGCTGAGCCGGACTGGTGGTATTTTGACCCGTTTATGTCCGAAAGCAATCAAAGCGACTGGAACCTCGACCTCGGCACCTTTGTTCGTATCGAGCCCCGAGCTGTGGCACCGGCGCCCGGGTCCATATTGCTGGCGAGCATCGGCGCAGGCCTTGTGGGATGGTTCAGAAGAATTCGCCGGAAAACTTTACGGTAATTGATGAAATCACCTGGTTAGGGCGGAATCCCGCCCAACGCAAATGAACCGAGGAAGCCGTAAACAATCTTAGCCCTGCTTCTGCAGGGAATGAAAGGAGGATAACAATGAAAGCACAAGTGAGTAAAGACGTCATCTGGGTCGTCCTGCTACATAGAATCGCACTTATCGAAAGGTATGTTACAATCTTGTGGGTGGCGGTGTTGTTGCTGGCTGCTGCTCCTGAAGCGAATGCCAGCTTAACCGGCGAAACGGGCAGCAGCCAGTCCCACACGAATATACAGCCGTCCCTGGTCTCGAACTATATCATCGCTTTGACGGGGATCTTTCCCTCTCGAAGCGATGGCGGGACCGTTCGCAGCAGTGGGGAGCCCTACCTCGGAGAGGTCGATCTTTTTGGGGGCAATTTCGCGCCTCGCGGCTGGGCATTTTGCGATGGTCAGTTGCTGGCCATCAATCAGAATGACGCGT
>JBARPZ010000634.1:0-2078 GCA_049643445.1 Sedimentisphaerales bacterium | reverse complement strand
TCTCAGAGGTGCTCAAAGAAGCCGCCGAAGACGCCTTCGGCCTGAGCCTGCACAATCCACCAAAAGCTAAATCTTGAAAAAAGTCAAAAAATATTTTTAAAAAACGTTTTTTTCTTTACTTTTTCCACATCTTTTATATCATCACAAGACACTAAGAGCGATTGGGAAAGCATTGTAAGGCATCATTCAATAGGAAAGAGGTCTTTTTCTTATTTGAAACAATAAGATTCTTCGTCCGATTACAACACGCTTAGAACAACAATGTTGGCAAAAGAGTTGGTTTGTCTCGGCTTTTGACAACTAAATATTTGAATATTGAAGTTTACTGAACTTTTTGGAGTCTCAGTCAAAACCGCCAGTTTTGAAACCCAAAGAACGCAGAAAGTCAGTGCCCCGTCTTGGGGCACTGCTTGCGTGTCTTTGGAAGGCTCTGGCGGGCCTTGACTGAGCACGATGTAGCGGTGCCCTTTTTTTATTGCGCCGCGATTGGAATGGAGGTGATGTTCTATGTGATGAAAACCATACCCTGTGTCATTTCGTTGATGATTTTAGGTAAAGGAAAAAGAACAATGTGAGGAAGGAGAAATATCATGGAAAAAGTCAAGTGTGTTTCCATTGTTGTAGCGGTATCATTGATTATTGGGCCGCTTGCAACCATTACTAATGCTGCCGAAGAGCCAAATTCTTTTACTGACTATGGGTCAGGGACAACTATTGAGTTAGCTGTTGGCAAAGGTATCTGGCAGCTCAACTGGGGACAAGGGCCCTGGATATGGTCTGACAGCAACGGCCAATCCTTGCTGGATCCAAACGTGTCCGGTCTCTTGGATCTTCACGCCACTGCACCAGCAGATGTTAGTGCCGACCTAATTGCAACCCTCCCGATCGCAGGCACGCTAACCCTATCTGCCCACGATGAGATATACAAAGATGTGATTATTGGCACGATGGTCCTTAGCGGTACAGGTATAAATGCAATCGACATCAATGCTTCACGGGTCCTTGTGGACGAGGGCTCCGGTATGGCCTTTGCACCATTCCATCCGCCTGATCCCAAACTCACACTAACTTTGGACGAAGCGACCGGAGTGTTTGCATACATTGACCAGGTAGGAGATTGGGAGTTATCTTTGGCTGGCTCTTATGCAGCCCCTCTGGTTAAGGAGCTCGAACTTCAGGACAACATCCTTGCAGCCCTTGGTGGACAGGTTCCAATAATTGGTGGCATTGGCGAGTTTGCCCTTACTGGTCAGTATATTCCAGATATGAGCAAGAAGGTCAAGTCCTTCTGTGAGTATGGAACGGGCATCTCCTTGCGACTCGGCGCCGGCGGGGCGCTGTGGGACAATACCTGGGGCCAAGGATCATATGAATGGTATCAATGCGACGCAGACCCTGACGCCTGCTTTCTCAATGAGAATGTAGCCGGTATGCTCGAAACCACTACGGCAGGGGCGCCTCAGATTGATGAGAACTTAATTTTGAGTTTTGACTTTGGCGGCAATTTTGCCTTAACCGATTATAATGACAGCAACACTGATGAAATCATCGGTCAGATACTTGGCGACGTAGAAGGTACATTTGTGGCTGATATGAACGCAGTAAATGCGGTCGTGGATGAGGATGCCGGTACCATTATTATTGCCTTTGGAGCAGAATTACACGATGATCCAGATGCTTTAATAACAATAACCGAAACAACGGGTACATTCGGGAGTATTCACACAGTGGGTCTCTGGAAGTGGCATGTTTTAGGAACGATAACCTGTGCCAGGGTACCTGATTTGTCAGTACAAGACAATATCATGGCTGCTCTTGGGAACGAAGATTTACTTCTTGGTGCGGAGGAAGAGATAGTCCTGTCCGGGTCATATTATAGCTGTCCGCCAGAAGAGTGATCGTATTGGCCCGTTGAAAAAAACACTCTTGTAGAAATTGCCACAGAATTTAATTTCCAAATTAAGGGCTGGCTTGTCCAGCCCTTTTTGTTTGTCTGCGAAAGAAACCGCTGATTTTTCTGCAAACGTGCCAAGCCCTACCAGGATATGTAGAATCACTGTTGTTCCAGATCGTTCAGG
>JBARPZ010000633.1:0-1509 GCA_049643445.1 Sedimentisphaerales bacterium | reverse complement strand
CCGGTATATGCGGCCAGTGCCGATGAGGACCTCTGGGCCGACCCGCGCGGTGAGTTTCTTTCCTGCAAGAATGCCGAGCCGGTTTATAAACTCCTGGGGCTTAAGGGTCTGGAGGTCGAGAAAATGCCTGCTCTAAATGATCCCATCCAAAAGGGCAAAATCGGATATCATATTCGCACCGGCGGACATGGCCTGACCGAATACGACTGGCTGCGGTATATGGACTTTGCCGACATCCACCTCAAAGGAACCAAAAAATCTTCACGCGATAGGAAAGACGAAGTTTTCTCCTGCGATTTCGAGTCGGACAAATGGTACGAGCAATTCGGCATGCGCAGCAGACCCGAACGCGTCGAAGCAATCTCATCCGACTCTGCGCGGAAGTTCGAGCCGCTGGCAGGCAAGGCGATGCGAATTAAGGTTGACAGCGGCGGCCATTACGGCGCAAGCATCACGTACCGTTTCAAAGATCAGACAGGTGACGAGCCGGAAGAGATTTACTTCCGCTACTACCTGAGATTAGCCGACGACTGGAATCCGGCAGGCGGGGGCAAACTGCCCGGCATCTCCGGGACTTATGGCCGGGCTGGTTGGGGTGGCCGTCCGTCGGATGGAAGTAACGGATGGTCGGCCCGCGGCCTGTTCAAAAAACAGAACGATGGGAAAACGCCCGTCGGTTATTACTGTTACCACGCGGACATGAAGGGCCGCTACGGGTCCAATTGGACATGGGACCAGGAAAAAAGGGGCTATCTTCAAAACAATCGCTGGTATTGCATCGAACAGTACGCAAAGATGAATACACCGGGCAAAAAAGATGGTATTCTGCGAGGCTGGGTCGATGGGCAGCCGGCTTTCGAAAAAACAGATGTTCGTATGCGAGATGTTGACACACTCAGGATTGAGGCGGTCTGGCTGAATCTCTACTTAGGCGGAAGTTGGGTTGCCAAAAGCGACCACCACTTGTACATCGACAACGTGGTTATAGCCCGTGACTACATTGGACCGATTCAATGAAACAAAAGATGATAAGAATTCCCAGGACTTACACAGTAATACTAATTCTGACAGAGCTATGCCAACTTTTCCCCTTGTATCCCATCGTCGTTATCTGTAAAATCAATAATTCAGGTTTCATAACTAAACAACTAAAACAATAACAAAGGACAAAACAATGGCAGAGAAAAACCTCGTCCAAAGACGTCAGTTCCTGAAATCCACTGCGGCCGCCGGAATCGGATTGATCATTCTACCAAGCGGCACACTCTCCGGCGCAAATGCGCCCAGCAACAAGCTAAACGTGGCCCTGATTGGTGCATGGGGCCGGGGACGCGCCCACCACGGTCCTATTTCGAGCGAAAACGTCGTGGCCCTCTGCGACGTCGACGAGAACAAAATGGCCCAGGCCGCCAAGAAGTTCCCGAATGCAAAGCACTACGTCGACTGGCGCAAGTGCCTCGAGCAAAAGGACCTGGATGCCGTAATTTGTTGCACCACCGACCACACGCA